>JAFYMJ010000245.1 GCA_017556665.1 Bacteroidales bacterium | reverse complement strand
GTGTGTTTGAACAAATGCCTCTTCGTAGACAAACTGGGGCATTTGTGAGTTAGGAAATTATGGTTCAGCTGGAATAGATTGCTAGCCATACCGAAGGCCATTTTCCAATCCTTGTCTGTGGATGGGAAATGGTGATATATAAAATGAAAGAAGCTGATTTGGTCGCCTTTTTTCGTTTTGGGGGCGGTATTTTTTATTGCTCACATACCTCCAGTAATCTGCCGTAGTCGTTCCACTCGCCATACATTTTACCTTTGCGGGTTTGGGCTATAAGGTTTGCCAGGGATTTTTGGTATGCTTGGGGGTATTTGATTTTTGTAAAGGCTATGTTGTATGCTCTTATCCGCTGGTACAGGGGATGGAATGATTTGAACTTGCTCCATACCCTTGCCTGTTTAAGGGCATTGGATATATCGTCATCTATCTTAAAGTTTTTTATATCCATATCTGGAAGGACTGCCCTGCCGGCATCGGTCATAAGGCCCAATTTTTCCAATCTTCTTACCCTCTCTTTGTTCAATTCTGTCCATTGGCTGTTTTTTCGTCGGGGAGAAAAACGTTGCATTGCAACACCATCAACTGTCCTTATGGTACTGTCAATCCAACCAAAACATAATGCCTCCTCTACAGCATCAAGGTAATATAGGATATCTTGGGCAGTGGGCTTTCCTCTTTTAAGAGGGACCCAACACTCCCTCTCAGAGGCAGAATGTTCTATAAGCCACTCTCTAAATTCCTCACGACACTTTGGTTTTAGCAGATTTGAATATTCCATAAATGATAAAATGATGTTGCTTTACAAATATACAAAAAAACAACCCAGCTGCGGGGCTGGGTTGCTGAACTGCTTTACCAGATATTTATTCTCTCTTGCTCAGGCATCCACATTGGATCGCCCTCTTTTATGCCAAATGCCTCATAGAAATCATCAATATTTCTTAAAGCTCCATTTACACGCCATTTGCCAAGTGAGTGAACATCTGTTTTTGTTCTACGTAGAATCTCTTGTGGACGTACATTTTGAGCCCATAGATTGGCATATCCCAAATAGAATCTTTGGTTATGGGTAAAGCCGTCAATATCTGCAGGAGTTTCTTTTCCCTTAAGTGTATTCATATATGCCTGATGGGCAACCAACAATCCACCTTGGTCTGCAATATTCTCTCCAAGTGTGTATGCTCCATCTGCGTGAACAGTATCAATTACAATAATCTTGTTGTATTGTTCTACAAGCACTTGTGCCCTCTCATTGAATTTTTGAGCATCCTCTTCTGTCCACCATGCACTTATATTGCCATCTTTATCATAGTTTCTTCCCTGGTCATCAAATCCGTGAGTCATTTCATGGCCAATTACAACACCAATACCGCCATAGTTTACTGCATCATCTGCATTAGGGTTAAAGAATGGAGGTTGAAGGATTGCTGCAGGGAAACAAATCTCATTTGTAGTTGGGTTATAGTATGCATTTACTGTCTGAGGACTCATACCCCACTCTGTTCTGTCTACAGGTTGTCCCTCATCTTTCATCATCTCATTATGTCTGAACTGGCTTGCTCTGCACATATTTGCCCAATATGAATCATTTTTAATCTCCAGTGCAGAGTAATCTTTCCATTTGTCGGGATAACCAACCTTTACAATAAATGTTGCAAGTTTCTCTTGTGCTTTTGCTTTAGTCTGGTCACTCATCCACTCAAGTGCATTGATTCTCTCACCAAGAGCTGCCTGAAGATTGGATACCATCTCCACCATTTTCTCTTTTGAACTTGCAGGGAAATATTTCTCTACATATTTTTGACCTAAAGCCTCAGACAATGTTCTGTTTACAACAGCAAGAGAGCGTTTCCACAATGGTTGAAGTTCTTCTCTTCCCTGAACTGTCTTGCCAAAGAACTGGAAGTTGGCATTTACAAAATCATCACTCAAATAGTTTGATGCAGAATTAAGAAGCTTGAATACAAGATACTCTTTCATTACATCAAGTTTAACATTTTTTAGAAGTTTTGTAATACCCTCAAAGAATGGAACCTGACTTGCATTAAGCTCGGTAGATGATTTTACTCCAACCTCTTTAAAGTAGATATCCCAGTTTATAAAGTTGTATTTCTTAACAAAATCCTTTACAGACATTTTGTTGTAGTTCTTATGCACATCTCTAAGGGCTGCTCTGTCTACAGAGATTTTTGCAATTTGGGTCTCAAGGTCAATAACAGCATCGGTAGAGGTTGCTGCAGCCTCTGGAGTATATCCTGCAAGGGTAAACAGTTTG
>JAFYMJ010000244.1 GCA_017556665.1 Bacteroidales bacterium | reverse complement strand
TACCGCAGGGCGGCATTGGCTCCCGAAAAGGGATGGCACCAGCTACGCTGGGAGGACCGCACAAGGTATATCTGAAACTTTACTGATTCAATTATTATATTGAATGTTTATATACAATAATTACCTCTAGACAAAAGTGAAGTGCAGATTACCGCAGAGCGGCATTGGCTCCCGAAAAGGGAGGGCACCAGCTCTGCTGGGAGGACCGCACAAGGTATATCTGAAACTTCACTGATTATTAAAATTTTATAAGCATATCAAATAAAATAATCACAGAGTGTAATTACACCTTAAAACAAAGTTACATAATTTAAATAAACAATGGTAAAATCTAACAGATTATAAGCCAGATAAAGATAAAAGAACTAAAAATTGGAATAAAAAAGTTGTATAAATAAATTTGCAGAAATAATTTTTTGTATATATTTGTATCATAAAACAAACAAAAAGGAAATAACTGAATATAAGTTATAAGATTTTGGACTATGTTTAATAATAATTCCATTAACATATTGCAAGACAACATTATACAACTGGTGCAAGTCATTAGTCTGGTTGTCATTTGCATTATTGGAGTGGGTATTTCAATTATTATTAAATAGTAGTTTAAGGTCTGATAAGTATACAAAGTTCACTTATTGGATATGTCAATAAGTGAACTTTTTTATTTTACTTACAATTTATAAGCATACAAAATGAAACCACTAAAAAGCAGCATAACAACAACTGGTAAAAAAATGGCAGGAGCAAGAGCATTGTGGAGAGCGAATGGAATGAAAGAAGAACACTTTGGCAAACCGATTATTGCAGTAGTAAACTCATTTACCCAATTTGTTCCAGGACACACACATCTGCATGAAATAGGACAAATAGTAAAAAAAGAGATTGAATCTCTTGGTTGTTTTGCAGCAGAATTCAACACTATAGCCATTGATGATGGAATTGCAATGGGACATGACGGCATGTTATACTCACTTCCATCAAGAGATCTTATAGCAGACAGTATAGAATATATGTGCATGGCACATAAAGCAGATGCTATGGTATGCATATCAAATTGCGACAAGATTACCCCAGGAATGCTTATGGCAAGTATGAGACTGAACATTCCAACTGTATTTGTATCCGGAGGCCCAATGGAAGCCGGTAAAGTTGATGGCCAGGCATACGACCTTGTTGACATAATGGTTAAGGGTGGCGATGAGAATACACCTGCAGAACTGTTGGACAAACTTGAAAAAAACGGATGTCCATCTTGCGGTTGCTGTTCAGGTATGTTCACTGCCAATTCAATGAACTGCCTTACAGAAGCATTAGGTGTTTCACTCGTTGGAAACGGTACAATTCTGGCAACACATCAGAACAGGACAAATCTTTTCAAAAAGGCTGCTCAAACCATTGTAAAGAATACTATGGCATACTACTTTAATGATGATGAGAGTGTATTGCCAAAATCAATAGCTACTTTAGAAGCATTCAAGAATGCCATGTCATTGGATATTGCAATGGGAGGCTCAACAAATACAGTATTGCATCTATTGGCTGTAGCTCACGAGGCAGGTGTAGACTTTACTATGAAAGATATAGATGCAATTTCAAGAAAAGTACCTGTCTTATGCAAAGTTTCCCCTAACAGCAAATACCATATAGAAGATGTAAACCGTGCAGGTGGTATAATTGGAATTTTAGGAGAGCTCTCCAAAGGAGGTTTCATAAATACCAATGTAAAAAGGGTAGATTACAATACACTTGAAGAGGCCATCAAAGAAAACTATATTCTATCACCCGAGTGTAAAGAAGAGAACAAGGGAAAATATCTCTCAGCCCCATGCAACCACTACAATATAATTCTTGGAAGCAGCAACAAATATTATAACCAGTTGGATACAGACAGAGAAAAAGGATGCATCAGAGATATTGCAAATGCATACTCAAAAGATGGTGGATTGGCAGTACTGTATGGCAATATAGCTAAAGACGGATGTATTGTAAAAACAGCCGGAGTAAGTGAGAATGTATTGGTATTTAACGGAAAGGCTGTAGTTTTTGAATCACAGGAAGAGGCTGTTGACGGTATTTTGGGAGGTAAAGTTGAGCCAGGAGATGTGGTAGTAATCAGGTACGAAGGTCCTAAAGGCGGTCCTGGAATGCAGGAGATGCTCTACCCTACCTCATACCTTAAGAGCATGAAACTGGACAAATGCTGTGCCCTTATTACAGACGGAAGATTTTCAGGAGGGTCGTCGGGATTATCAATAGGACACATCTCGCCAGAGGCCGCAAACAAAGGAGAAATAGCATTGGTAGAGGATGGAGACAGCATTTACATTAATATTCCCGACAGAAAAATAGAATTGAATGTATCGGGAGAAGAACTAGAAAAAAGGAGAGCTGCCATGGAAGAGAAAGGAAAAAATGCATGGCAACCACAAAATAGAGACAGATATATAAGCAAAGCTCTTAAAGCATATTCAGCAATGGTTTCATCGGCCGACAAAGGAGCAATAAGAATTGTAGAATAATATTTTGGATATATGGAAGAGAGAAAAATAAAAGGTACTGAGGCATTGTTACTTTCACTTTTGGGAGAGGGTGTTGATACAGTTTTTGGTTATCCTGGTGGAACAATTATGCCGTTCTACGACAATATCTACGACTATAAAGACAAAATTGAACATATACTTGTAAGACACGAGCAAGGTGCAGTACACGCTGCCGAAGGTTATGCAAGAACTACAGGTAAAGTTGGTGTATGTATAGCTACATCCGGTCCGGGAGCAACTAACTTTATTACAGGTATTGCAGATGCAATGATGGATTCAACTCCAATAGTATGCATTACAGCACAAGTGAATGTAGAGAAACTTGGAACTGACTTCTTTCAGGAAGCAGATATGATTGGAATTACAATTCCAATTACAAAGTGGAGCTATCTTATTACAAAAGCGGCAGAGATTCCACAGGTAATTGCCAAAGCATTCCACATTGCCAAAAGCGGCAAACCAGGACCTGTTGTGTTGAGCCTTACAAAGAATGCACAGGTAGAGTTAATGTCATTCAGTGGATACAAAAGCACAGATTATATAAAGAACCCTATTAAGCCTGCCGTTGAAATTAATTTTGATAAAGTTCATAAAGCTGCAGAACTGCTTAATAAAGCAGAAAAGCCATTGATTATTGCCGGACATGGAATTACAATAAGTGAGGCCGAAGATGAGCTTAAAGATCTTGCAGAAAAAGGAAATATTCCTGTAGCAACAACACTTATGGGTATTTCATGTATCCCTACTGAGCATCCTCTTTATGTTGGAAAAGTTGGTATGCACGGAAACATTGCCCCTAATGCTATGACCCAACAGGCAGATGTCATATTGGCTATTGGAATGAGATTCTCCGATAGAGTTACAGGTGAAGTAGAGGGATATGCTCCAAATGCCCAGATTATTCACGTTGATATAGATGAGACAGAAATCAATAAGAATGTTCAGGTTGAACTTCCTATTGTTGGTGACGCAAAAAACATTTTGTCTGAGATTATTCCATACATTAAATATAAAGAGAGAACAGAGTGGTTCAAATATGAAGATGAGTTGGCTACCAAAGAGTATGGAATGATAATAAGACCTAAACTACTTAGTGAGAAAGAAGAGATATTTATGGGACAAGTAGTTGACAGCGTATCAAGAAATGCAAATCACTCAGCTATAATTGTAACTGATGTTGGCCAAAACCAGATGTTTAGTGCAAGATATGCAAAATTCCGCCAAAAAAGAAGCTGGGTAACATCTGGAGGTTTGGGAACAATGGGATTTGGACTTCCTGCAGCTATAGGGGCAAAGATGGGTAATAAAGAGAGAGATGTTATAGCAATTGTAGGTGATGGAGGATTCCAGATGAACATTCAGGAGCTTGGAACAATAATGCAATCAAACATAGGTGTAAAAATAGTTCTTTTCAATAACTCATTCCTTGGAATGGTAAGACAATGGCAAGAGCTGTTTTTTAACAGAAAATATGCTTTTACAGAGTTGGATAATCCAGATTTCCAAAAGATTGCAAAAGCATACAGAATTCCTTGCAACAGAGTAACAAAACACTCAGAGCTTGAGAAGGCTGTACAGAAAATGATTAAGGCAAAAGGATCATATCTGCTTGAGGTAGCAGTATTGGAAGAAGAAAACGTGTTCCCTATGATTCCAGCCGGATGCACACTTAACGATATAATTTACGATAAACCGAACAAATAATATAAAACAATGGAGACCAGAAAATACACAGTTACGGCCTTTGGCAGAAATGGATTGGATGTTATGAGCCGTATAAGTTCTCTATATTTACAGAAAAGAATAGATGTAGAGAGTTTCTCTTTTGAACAACAGAATGCAGAAAGCGCTCAATACACAATATGTGCACATACATCAGAGACTCTAATAGAGAGAATAGTAAAACAAATGAGCAACTTGATTGACATTGAAAAAGTTGAATATACTTGTTAATGAAAAACAATATAAACTGAAAATTAAAATAATAGAGATATGGCAACAATGAATTTTGGAGGCATAGAGGAACAAGTTGTTACCCGTGCCGAGTTTCCACTAGAAAAAGCAAAAGAGACACTTAAGAATGAGGTAATTGCAGTAATTGGTTATGGTGTACAAGGTCCTGGACAAGCATTGAACCTTAAAGACAACGGCTTTAATGTAATTGTAGGACAAAGAAAGAACTCAAAAACTTGGGATAAAGCTGTTGCAGACGGTTGGGTACCAGGAAAAGATTTGTTTGAGATTGAAGAGGCTTGCCAAAAAGGAACAATTATCCAATTCCTGTTGTCAGATGCCGGTCAAATTTCTGTATGGCCTACCGTAAAAAGAAATCTTACAGCTGGTAAAGCACTATATTTCTCACATGGTTTTGGTATCACTTATAACGACAGAACAGGAATTGTACCTCCTGCAGATGTAGATGTAATTCTGGTTGCTCCAAAAGGTTCTGGAACATCTCTAAGAAGATTGTTCCTAGAGGGAAGAGGACTTAACTCTTCGTACGCAATTTATCAGGATGCTACTGGTAAAGCAAAAGATAGAGTTGTTGCTTTAGGTGTTGGTATTGGCAGCGGTTATTTGTTTGAGACTACTTTCAAAAAAGAGGTTTACTCAGACCTTACAGGTGAAAGAGGTACTTTAATGGGTGCTATTCAAGGTATTTTTGCAGCACAATACCAAACATTAAGAGAGAATGGCCATACTCCATCAGAAGCATTCAATGAGACTGTTGAGGAGTTGTCTCAATCTCTAATGCCATTAATTGCAGAGAACGGTATGGATTGGATGTATGCAAACTGTTCTACAACAGCACAAAGAGGTGCTTTGGACTGGTGGAAAAAATTCCGTGATGCAACCCTACCTGTGTTCCAAAGCCTATACGAGGAGGTTAAAACTGGTAGAGAGGCCCAAATTTCAATTGACTCAAACAGCAAGCCTGATTATAGAGTAAAACTTGAAGCAGAGCTTAAAGAGTTAAGAGAGAGCGAGATGTGGAAAGCTGGTGAGGTTGTAAGAAACCTTAGACCAGAGAGATCTAAAGAGTAAAAAATGCAACAGAAATATTATCCTACACTAAGAGAGATTTCTAAGGCAAAATTAACGTTAGGGGAGATAATCTCCCCTACTCCTTTGCTGGAAAACAGGGAATTAAGTTCAAGGTACAATGCTAAGGTATTCCTTAAAAGGGAAGATCTTCAGATTGTCCGCTCATACAAGATAAGAGGTGCATACAACAAAATCAAGAGTCTGGATGCAGACCAACTAAAAAATGGTGTTGTTTGTGCAAGTGCAGGAAATCACGCACAAGGAGTAGCATTCTCTTGCAATCATCTTGGTATTAAAGGGCATATTTATATGCCTACAACCACTCCAAAACAAAAGATTGAGCAGGTAAAGATGTTTGGAAACGGTCAAATTGAGATTGTCCTTACAGGTGACACATTTGACACATCCAACAAACTTGCTATGAGTTTTGCAAAAGAGAACAACAAAACATTTATCCATCCGTTTGACGACCCAAAGACAATAGAGGGACAAGCTACAATTGGACTTGAAATTCTTCAGGACTCAAAAGAAAAGATAGATTATATCTTTGTCCCAATTGGAGGAGGTGGACTTGCATCTGGCGTTGGTGCTTATATCAAATCTATAAGTCCAGAGACCAAAGTAATTGGTGTTGAGCCTGCCGGAGCTGCAGGAATGAAGGCATCTGTAGACAATGGCGGTGTTGTTGAACTTGACAAAGTGGACAAATTTGTTGACGGTGCTGCTGTAAAGAAAGTTGGAGAATATACTTACGATATATGCAAAGAGGTTCTTGATGATATAGTTGTTGTTCCAGAAGGTGCTGTTTGTACAACAATCCTTGAACTGTACAATAAAAGTGCTATTGTAGTTGAACCTGCTGGAGCATTGTCTATAACAGCCCTAAGATTCTACGCAGACAAAATTAAAGGAAAGAATGTTGTCTGTATAGTTAGCGGCAGTAACAATGACATTGCAAGAAGTGAGGAGATTAAAGAGAAATCCCTTTTGTATGAAGGACTTAAACATTACTTTATAGTAAGATTCCCTCAAAGGTCTGGGGCACTTCTTACTTTTATTAAAGATGTATTGGGACCAAATGATGACATTACCCATTTCTCTTATACCAAAAAAATCAATAAAGAAATGGGGCC
>JAFYMJ010000243.1 GCA_017556665.1 Bacteroidales bacterium | reverse complement strand
TTGCAGATAGTCAATTCTTATGGAAGACTCGTACTCTCTTCCCCTTTTTTGAATCTGGCTTACAAGATTAGGGATAGATGATTTAAGGTAAATAAGCAAATCAGGTGGTTTTACAAGAGAAATCATAAGTGAGAAAAGAGATTTATAGTTCTCAAAATCCCTTGTAGAAAGCAACCCCATTGTATGAAGGTTTGCAGCAAAAATCTGGGCATCTTCATATATTGTACGGTCTTGTATTACGTTAACATTGGAGTTCTGGATATCTACAATCCCCTTAAAACGGGTGTTAAGGAAATATATTTGCAAATTAAAGGCCCATCTTTGCATATCATTATAGAAATCAGATAAATAAGGGTTGTAGTCAACCTCTTCATATTGGGCTTGCCATCCAAAACTTTTAGAAAGCAATCTTGTTAATGTTGTTTTACCGCTACCTATGTTTCCAGCAACTGCTATATGCATAACTACTTGTTTTTTTAGTTGAACAAAAGTACAAAAAATTGTATAGAGTTTAGTATTTTTGTGGAATGGTAGATATTATGCCCAATAAGAAAAATAATTGATATAAGATATGATACAAGTTAAGACATTTTATTTGAATGAATTAAGAGAGTGCTGTTATGTGTTGTATGATTCAACAAAAGAGTGTGTTATAGTTGACCCAGGTCTTCAGAATGCAAATGAGCAGCAGAGACTGGTAAGATTTATAGAGGAGAACTCTCTTAAACCTGTAAAACTTTTGTGTACACATGGCCATTTTGACCACATAATGGGAAATGCGTTTGTTGCGGCCAAATGGGGTATACCAACATATATCCATAAAGAGGATATTGGACAGTTGGAGCGTGCTCCACAATATTGCCAGATGTTTGGCTTTAGTATAGAGCAACCTCCTGTAGACAACATAGTTGAGTTGAATGACGGTGATAAAGTAACTTTTGGAGAATCTGAGCTAAAGGTGCTTCATACTCCAGGCCATACAAGGGGTGGTGTTTGTTTTTATAGTGCTCCCGACAAGTTTATTGTAACAGGTGATTCTCTGTTCCAGGGAAGCATTGGAAGAACAGATCTTCCAGGCGGAGATTATGATGCACTAATGGAGAGCCTTCTTACAAAAGTTTGCAAGGTAGATGTAGACAGCAAAGTTTATCCTGGTCATGGCCCGGAGACAACAATTGCACACGAGCTTAATACTAACCCTTTCTTAAGATACGAATAATGAAAAAGTTAGTGTTGGCCATTAGTACAATTGCATGCTTTGTGACAACAGCCTGTGCCCAGACAGATGCTGCTGTTTGCGGCAGTGTGCCACAAGAGCAGGTATCTGTTCAGAATGTAGTTATCCCAAAATTGCCTCAAGAGGCCTATTTTGCTGGAGAGAGGGTCCCTTTGGAGTATTTTGACGTAAGGGAGAGCCTGCAGAGAGAGATGACAATAATAAATTATTGGCATGGAAGCCTCTCATACATTGTTCAGTTGTCGGGAAGATACAAAGATTTGATATGTAAAATCTTAAAGGAAGAGGGTGTACCGGAGGATTTCTTCTATTTATGTGTGGCAGAGAGTTCTTTGCAGCCGGTTACATCTCCTGCAAATGCAAAGGGGTACTGGCAGTTCTTGTCGGGAACAGCAAAAGATTTTGGATTGGAAGTTTCTGCACAGGTAGATGAGAGATACAATTGGGAGAAATCTACAAGGGCAGCCTGCAAGTACTTTAAAAAAGCATATGAGAAGTATGGAAACTGGACATTGGCTGCTGCATCATACAATGTGGGTATGGCAAACATAGACAGCAGAATAGGGTATCAGTCCATAGATTATTATTATGACATGCAGCTTCCTATAGAGACTGCAAGATACGTCTATAGGGCAATTGCATTTAAGACAATTATGAACAACCTTTCTGCATACGGGTTTAACATTACAGAAGATGATATGTATAAACCTATTGAGTATAAGGTGGTTGAGGTTAAAGGGTCAGTTGCAAACTGGAGTGAATTTGCAAGAAGCCACAATACAAACTTTAAGATGATTAAGATGTTCAACGAGTGGATAAGGTCCAATCATCTTAACAATCCTAACGGTAAAACATATAAAGTCTGGGTTCCAACCCAAAGATAATTTATGGGTAAAATTGAAATAATAGGGGCCAAAGAGCACAACCTTAAAAATGTGGATGTTACCATTCCCAGAAATGAACTTGTGGTGGTAACAGGTTTGAGCGGAAGTGGAAAGTCTTCTTTGGCATTTGATACAATATATGCAGAGGGGCAGCGCAGGTATATGGAGACATTGTCTGCGTATGCAAGGCAATTTATTGGTATTCTTGAGAGACCTGCGGTGGAATCAATTACAGGTCTTAGCCCTATTATTGCAATTGAGCAGAAAACAACAGGAAAGAATCCCCGTTCTACTGTTGGAACAATTACAGAGATATACGATTTTTTAAGATTGCTCTATGCAAGGGCTTCTGTGGCCTATTCTCCTGCAACGGGTGAGCCTATGGTAAAATACTCAAACGAGCAGATTGTACAGCTTATCCTGGATGAGTATTCCAACAGAAAATGTATAGTTCTTGCACCACTGGTACAAGGACGTAAAGGACATTACAAAGAGCTGTTTGAGAGCCTTATAAAGAAAGGATACCAGCAGGTAAGAATAGATGGGGCATTGCACTATCTTATAGATGTTGATCCGTTGGACAGATACAAGAACCACTTTATAGAACTTGTAGTTGACAAACTTGTTCCTTCGGCCGACGACTACAAGAGGATATATGATTCAGTTGACAAGGCGGTTGAATTGGGTAAAGGGGCTTTGGCAATTCTTGATTTTGGAGCCGGAGAAGATTCCCAGTTAAGATATTTCAGCAAGCATCTTATGTGTCCGGTTAGTGGAATATCGTTTCCAGAGCCGGCACCGCATACATTCAGCTTTAACTCACCGGTTGGAGCATGTCCCAAATGTAAAGGATTGGGGTACATTTCAAAAATAGATTTCTCAAAAATTATCCCTAATCCAAAAAAATCAATCCTGCAGGGTGGAATAGAGCCTTTGGGGGCATATAAAGACAACAAGTGGTTCAGGATATTGGAAAGCATGGCAAAGGTGCATGAGTTCTCGCTTAATGAGCCTATCTGTAATCTTCCCGATGAAATCCTCAACAGTATAATATATGGCTCAGATGAGCTTTATAGGGTGAACCTTGATGACGGGACACTTTTGGCGTCGTTCCCTGGAATTGTTTCAAAACTTGAGCAGAATGAGAATGCAGAAGAGGTAAGCTCGGTAAAGGAAAGGTTCATTGAGGAGTGTGTATGCCCGGAATGTGGTGGTTCAAGACTTAAAAAAGATGCACTCTATTTTAAAATAGACGGAAAGGATATAACTCAGGTATCCCTAATGGATATAGATGAACTTGCTCTATGGATATCTTCATTGGAGAGCAAGCTCAACAACAAACAGAAACTTATTGCTCAGGATATACTTAAGGAACTTTCTGACAGAATAGGCTTTTTGCAGGATGTGGGACTTAATTATTTGTCCTTGTCCCGTTCAACAAGAAGTCTTAGCGGTGGGGAGAGCCAGAGGATAAGACTTGCAACCCAAATAGGGAGCAAGTTGGTGAATGTCCTGTATATCCTTGATGAGCCAAGTATTGGACTGCATCAGAAAGACAATAGAAAACTTATAGAATCCCTTAAAAAGTTAAGGGATGAGAACAACTCTGTAATGGTAGTTGAACACGATGAGGAGATGATGCGTGAGTGTGATTACCTTATAGATCTGGGCCCTGCTGCAGGTATAAACGGAGGCGAACTTCTTTATAGCGGAACTCCCCAAAAATTATTGAAGATGCCACTTAGCGAGGTAAAGAAATTGAACAGTTTTACAGCTGAGTATCTTAGAGGCATTAAAAAGATAGAACTTCCTGCGGAGCGCAGAGCTGGGAATGGAAAGTTTATTGAACTGTTGGGTGCTACAGGTAACAATCTTAAAGAGGTAGATCTAAAAATTCCTCTTGGTTGCCTTGTGGGTATAAGCGGTGTAAGTGGGAGCGGTAAATCTACCCTTATAAACGAGACCCTTATGCCTGTATTAAGCAAGCATTTTTACAGGTCATTGGCAACACCTCTTCCTTACAAAGAGTTTAAAGGGGTAGAGAACTTAGACAAGCTTATTGTCGTAGACCAAAGCCCAATAGGGCGAACACCAAGAAGCAATCCTGCTACCTACACAAATGTATTTGGGGATATAAGAAAATTGTTTGAGAATACACCAGATGCAAAGGTAAGGGGATTTAAGGCGGGAAGATTCTCATTCAATGTTAAAGGGGGAAGATGCGAAACCTGTAAAGGGGCAGGTGTTGAAACAATAGAGATGAACTTCTTGCCAAGTGTGTATGTCCATTGTAAAGAGTGCAATGGCAAACGATACAATGCAGAGACACTTGCAGTAAAATACAAGGGAAAGAGCATTAACGATGTTCTTGAAATGACAGTTGGGCAGGCTGTTGAATTCTTTGAGCATGTGCCGTCAATATACCAGAAGATAAAAACTCTCAATGAGGTAGGATTGGGCTATATAAAACTTGGTCAGCCATCCACTACATTAAGCGGAGTGGAGAGCCAAAGGGTAAAACTTGCAACAGAACTCTCTAAAAAAGGGACTGGCAACAGTATATATCTGTTGGATGAACCTACAACAGGATTGCACTTTGAGGATATAAAAATATTGCTTGGAGTATTGCAGAAAATTGTGGAACAAGGTAATACAGTTGTTGTAATTGAGCATAACCTTGATGTGCTTAAATCTGTAGATTACCTTATAGATATGGGACCAGGTGGCGGTGCCTCTGGTGGACGTATAGTAGCACAGGGAACTCCCGCAGAGGTTGCCTCTAACACCAACTCAGTTACGGGAGAGTTCCTTAAGCCGCTACTTTAATCCTAATATTTAAAAGAACTGTTGCCTATAAATTCCCTCAATACAGATGTTGGTGGAATTGCAGCTTGTTCCTGTGCATTCAATTCTACTGCACAAGACAAGAATTTAAGCAGTCTGAGACTCTCTGAATATGCAGCAGATGTTGGAGATATCCTTCTTAGCAATGGCTCTGCATAGTGTTTAAGCAGAGGTAATTCATACAATAAAGAAGAGTTGAACATGGCATCTGCATTTTCCTGGTAAGGGAAAATGTTGTTGTATTCACCACGTCTTACACTTGCCCATCTTAAAATAGTCTGTTCAGCAGATGTCCCTCTAAAATTATTGTCCCTAACCATTCTTCTAAGCAATCTGTTGTCTGATGTAGAGATGTAATTGTTCTCGTCAATTGACAAAGCGGTTAATGCTGATGCGTAAACCAAAAACTTCTTGTCTCGCTCAATTGATGAGGTAAGCTTTGGGTTAAGTGCATGAATACCCTCCATTATAAGGACATCATTCTCCATAAGCTTGATTTTTGTTCCGTCAAAGAATCTTTCTCCACTTGCAAAATTGAACTTAGGAAGCTCTATCTCTTCTCCATTAAACAACTGTGTCAGCTGCATGTTAAGGAACTCAAGATCCATTGCCCCCAAACACTCAAAATCATAGTTACCTTTCTCGTCTTTAGGTGTCTTGTCCCTATTTACAAAATAGTTGTCCATTTCTATAACAACCGGGTTAAGTCCAAGAACCTTAAGGTGAAGAGACAACCTTTTTGATGTAGTTGTTTTGCCACTGCTGGATGGTCCTGCAAGCAATACAAGTTTTACATTGTGTCTGCGTTTGAAAATCTGGTCTGCAATGGCTGCATATTTGCGCTCGTGAAGAGCCTCTGCAATCTGTATAAGCTGAGAACCATATCCAAGTGTAATTGCTTTGTTTATTGTTGCAATGTCCTGTGCTCCCAATATTTTGCACCAGTTGTCATTCTCTTTGAACACATCAAACAGTTTCTCCTGATATTTGACATTTGGCATCTCAAACGGGATGGAGCCCTCAGGAATCTGTATGTAGAATCCTTTGTTGTATTTTTTAAGGTCAAAGTTGGTTACCATTGATGTGGAGTGCAACAAAGGTGCATAGAATGTGTCTCCGTAACCATCAATGAAATATACAGTTGTAAAGAACTGACCCAAATCTTCGCACAGTCTGGCTTTATCATATTGTTTGTGCTGTAGGAACAGATTATGTGCATCCTTGTTGCACAATTTGCGTTTTATTATTGGATAGTCTGCATCTATAATCTCCTGCATCCTTTGTTTTATGGCATTTACCTTTTCCTGTGGAATGTCAATTACATTGTTGATTCTGTTCTCTATGCAATCTGTTGGTCTTTCACTCTCTGGAATATTTGTGATTTCTGCATAAGACCCGTTAGGCAGAGAGTAGCTTATATTAAGCAGGTTGTTAGGGTATAGCTCGTGCACAGCCTTCTGCAGAATAAAAAATGCTGTTCTTGTGTAGCACCTTCTACCGTCGGGATTACTCAAATTAAGGAATTCTATGGAATGTGGCATGTATATCCCAAAGCAAAGTTCTTTCAGTTCATTGTCCACATATGCAGCAAGTGTAGGCAAAATGAATTTTTTGCCGTCTTTGCCGGTAACAGTTGTGCTTTCATACTTTATCTGTTTCATAAAGTCGGCAAGACTGGTCCCGGGTTTTACAAAATGGTAATTGTTTGTGTTTTTGCAATAAACTCTAATCTCTTCCATAGTATTCTGTTATTTTTTTAGCCATAATTCTGGATTCTGCTTGGCAGTTCCGTTCCATAGTTCAAAATGGAGTACAGATGTATTGTTGTCTATGTGTAATGACCCAAGTGTCTCTCCTGTCTTAACTTTATCTCCAGCCTTTACAATAACTTTGTCCAGTTTACAATAGAAAGTAAAATAGCTCCCATGCTGTACCAATATACATTGGTTATAACCTGGGATAGCTATAATTTGTTTAATCTCACCATCAAATACAGCCATTACATCTGCTCCGCCGGTTGTAGAGATGTTTACACCATTGTTGAATGGTAGTTTTACATTTTTTAAGGTTGGATGATAATGCTCACCAAACTTCTCTATTATAACACCTTTGGATACAGGGAACGGCAATTTTCCTTTGTTTGCAGCAAAGTCTCCGCTCAGTTTTGTGTTGGTTGTCACTTTTGTATTGATTGCCGGGGCAACTGTTTTCTTTTCTGCCTTTTGTTGTGCAATACGCTTGTTGGCTTGTGCTTTTAGGAGTTCTTCTTTTCTGATAGCCTCCTTAATCATCTTTTCAACTTTGTTTGCAAGCTCTTTGGCCTCTGACTGTTTCTTTGTAAGCTGGGCCTTAAACTCTTTCTGTTTTGTACTTAATGATTGTGCATACAGATTAGCTTGCTTTTCCTCTTGTCTGAGCTGGTTATACTCTTTCTGTTGGGCAGCCTGTGCACTTATATTGCTGGCTTTAAGTTTTATTATATCCTCTTTCTCCTGCAATATTTTCTCTTGTGTGGCTTTGGCTCTTGTAGCCTGTTCGTTTATAAGTTTGGAGTAATTTTTAAGATATCCCCACCGTCTGTACGCCTGTTCAATGCTGCTGGAGGCAAGTATATACATAAACCATAGTTTTGAGTCCCTGTTCTTATAGGCACTCTGTACCAGTTGCGAGTAATAACCTTTAAGTGAGTCAAGTCTCTTCCCTAATGCCGCAATGTGCTCTTCCTTTTCATTTATTGAATGTGTTTGAGCCTTAATTTCTCCGTCAAGGGCCACAAGGAGTTCTTTTCTGTCTTCTATCTTTTTTCTTATAAGGACAAGCTCCCCCAAAGTCTTGCTCTCCTTGTTACGGGTAGCTTTTATCTGAGCATCCAGAAACTCTATATCCTTTTCTATCTTTTCAATTTTTGTCTTCTGTTGCTCAATCTCTCTGGTTTGCGCATAAGAGAGTGCATTGCAGCCAAACAGCAGCAATATAACAATAAGAGCAATGTATTTGTAGTTTACAGAAGCCATTGTGTCACTTTGTCCCTATTTCTTCATTTGTTGTTTGCGGAGCTTAATTTTCTCTGCAATTCCCAACTCAGGCTCAAGAGAGTCTGCTTTCTCCCAATAAATGAATGCAAGATCGTACTCTTTTAGTGCATACAGTACTTCTGCATAGTGGTCCAGTATTGTAGCATTATCCTTTCCTCCAAAGAGCATTGCGTGTTTAAACTGCGCTTTTGCTTCCAGAGGTTTTCCCATAAGGTGCAATATCCACCCAAAAGTATCAAGATATGTTGGGTTGTCCGGTTCTGCCTGAATGCTTTTCTGGCTCATCTGATATGCAAGTTTAAGATTCTTCCCTTCCATAGACAAGTAGTAAGCATAATTGTTCAGGAGTGTGGGGTCTTCTGGCTTGTATTTAAGTGCTTTCTTGTATTCAGCATAGGATTTCTTGTAATCCTTTATTGTGTAGTATATGTCTCCCGATGATGCATAGGTCTGGGCAAGAAGGGCTGTGTCTCTTTTTTCCAAAGCAACCGTTTCAAGCTTTTTGTATGAATCTATAGCCAGTTGGTATTCTTCCATTTTCCATTTTGCAATTGCATCAAGCTGCAAAAGGTCTGTATTGTTGGGATATTTCTCGGATATTCTGGCAATCTCTTTCTCAAGCTCTTTCCATTGTTGGATTGTGTATAGGTAAGAGATATACTGAAACATGGCATTAGAGTTGTCGGGATACAGATAATGTGCCTTTCTTAGGGTCTTCAGACATTTGTTTGCATCTCCTCCTTGGGCAAAGTATGCAGCAACAAAGTATAGTGCTGTAGTGTCTTTGCTGTGGGCTTTTTCCAATGAGATTACAAGTGAATCCATAGATGAGCGCCACTTGCCGGAGAATGCACCAGATTGTATCATTTGAAGCAAATATTCATTCTTTACCTTAGAAGGGTACTGTGCATTTGAAATGAATGGCTTTACAGTTGTAAAGAATGTTGGGTAATCCCCTTTTAATCTGTAGACCTCCGCCTTGCCACATAAAGCTGGCGCGTATTGGTTATCCAATGCCAATGCCTTGTTGTAATATTTAATGGCAAGAGTGTCATTGAATCTGTCTGCATACAAATCTCCAATAATGCTCTCAACTCTTGCAGACTGGTACTCTTTGTCAAAATCAACAAGGTATTTTAAAGCTCCATCCCAGTCATTGTTGGATCTGTACAGATTAAAATATGTCATTGCAATAGCTTCATTCTTGCCCTGCAGCTGCTCAATTTTGGTAAGCATCTGTTTTGTTTTCTCAACATCTTTATTGTTTAGATACAAGTTTACAAGGCTATAGTATATATTGCTTTTCTTTGGATACATCCTGAGCATTTTCTCATACACGTCAATAGCTTGAGGTATCTTTTTATTGTACAGCAGAATCTGGGCCTGCAAGTCTGCATACCAGAAGTTGGTGCTGTCGAGTGTAAGGCATTTGTCAAGATAAAGCTCTCCTAATGTAAGATCTTCTTTTGCAAGGGCTATATTGGCAAGATAGTAGTATGCCACATCGTTGTTTGGATTAATCTCGAGCAACTTGTTGAAATGCTCTTTAGCCTTGTCAAAATTGTTCTCTTTGTATTCTTTTACTCCATCAAGGAGCAATGATGTCTGCTCAATGCCGTTTTGTGAAAATGCAGCACTGGATATAAGCAAACAGATAATGTATATTATGACTTTACTTAATTTCATATAAATAAAATGGTTTTATAATTGCCAATAACAAATGTAACAAAAACCGTGCGAAAATTAAACATTGAAAAGCTGCATAATTTTATTTTATTTTTGCAACTTTTATTAGCATTTTTGCATCTATATAACAACTACCCATGACAAACAGGCAGTTAATAAGCACAGATGAGCAGGAGCTTATATCTAAATGCTTAGAAAATAACAAGATAGCACAGCAACAAATGTACGATCTTCTTAAAGGGCGTATGTTTGCTGTTTGCGTGAGGTATGTTGGAGATGTTGAGTGTGCAAAAGATGTTTTTCATGATGGCTTTATAACTCTTTTCTCAAAGCTCAATACATATAAAGGTGACGGTTCTTTTGAGGGGTGGGCAAGAAGAATTTTTGTAACAACCTCTCTTATGCATCTTAGAAAAACAGATGTATTAAAGAGGGCTGAACAAATTGAAGACTTTAACAGTGTGCTGCAATCTGATGTTTCTGTTGTAGAAAAAATGGAAACCAAAGAGTTGCTTAAGCTAATAACTCAGATGCCTGTTGGTTTTAGAACGGTCTTTAATATGTATGCAATTGAGGGTTATACTCATGAAGAGATAGCAAAGGAGTTGCACATAACACCGGGGGGAAGCAGATCCCAATTGAGTAGGGCAAGAATCTGGCTAAGAGAAAAACTAAGGAATTTGAAGTAGGAATAATGGAAGATAATAAAATAGACAAACTGTTTAGAGATGCTTTGTACAATATGGAGCAGCCTGTAGATGCACATCTATGGGGCGATATCCAACGCTCTATACGTGCAAGCAAAATCAGACGTATATTTTATTGGACATCTTCTGTTGCAGCGGTAATAATTCTTGGTTTGTTCCTGTTGATTGATAACCCACAAGAGAGCATTTCCGTTCAGGGTGAGCCCCATTTGATTTCAGAAAATATTTTGCAGCAGCCTGTTGAGGTTGCAGTTCCGGAGGTTGTTTCTGTAGAGGAAAAAGCTAATAAAGAGGAACCAAAACAAGTTGGAGGAGCTTTGCAAGATAAGAAAGTGGCTCAGAATAATGCTGGTGTTGATATAAATGAGAATGAGGTTGAAGATGGAGAGGAGGTTAAGGAATTGGAGCAAGAGGCGGTTGCAGTAAAGGAGCAGCAGAAGAGTGCAGCAGATGCAGCTGGTGAGAAAAAATATATGGCACAAGCAATAGAAACAGTACAAATTGCAGATGAGCCGGAATATGTGGCAAAGAAGAGAGCACATAAGTTTGCAGTATCTTCAAATTTCTCTACCGGAAGAAGCAATGCAAATTCGGCCAACAGCAATTTTAGGGCACCACTTGGCTTGAATGGTAATGGTGGAGCAGTGCAGTTGGAGCAGGTATCAGAGGTTCAGTATTCGTTGCCATTGAATGTTGGTCTTCAGGTACAATTCCCAATAAGAGGCTTTATCTCTATGGGTCTTGGATTGAATTACTCCATGCTGGTGAGCAAATATGATGCTTTGCTTGACAAGCAGATGGTGAATGTCAAGCAGACATTGCACTATATGGGAATCCCTGTAAATCTGTATTTTAAATTCCTGGAAAAGAGCGGCCTTAATTTTTATGGTAATGCTGGTGTTGCTTTAGAGTGGGGCTTGGGCTCGTCATACAATGTAAAGAGTTATAACTTTAACAAAACATACAATGAACCTAATAAAGGGGTGTTGTTCTCTTTGAATGCAGGATTGGGTGTTGAGTATGTTTTTGCAGATTTGTTTGGTCTCTATCTTGAGCCAAATGTAGTCTACTATCCTAATTCAAAGGTAAAAAGATCAATAAGAACAGACCAACCTGTGCAGATAAGGGCAGAGATTGGCTGTAGATTCCATTTCTAAATTTCTAAAATGTAGCTAGGAGATTTCTATTGAGCGTTGCAGGTCTTCCTTAACGCTTATTGTTACGTTTATGCAGTCGTCGGGAAGAAGGGGGGTAATCTTTTCCGGCCACTCAATAAGACATAATCCGTGTCCGTTAAAGTATTCATCTATACCAATGTCATACGCCTCATCAAGCTTGTTTATTCTGTAAAAATCAAAGTGGTATATTGGAAATCCTTTTGCAGATTTGTATTCATTCACTATTGTAAAGGTGGGGCTGCTTACAAGATCTTCCACTCCCAGAACATTGCATATTGCTTTAATGAATGTAGTTTTTCCTGCACCCATTTGGCCATAAAATGCAAAGATATTGCTTTCTAAAGATGAGTTTGAGATGTACTCAATAAACTCTTTTGCAGCAACTTCTATATTCTCTATGCTATCAATTGTTATTGTTTTGCCCATTTATTGCAGTGTTAAATGAATCGTTTAAGTTGTTTGGCCATATTTGATGCAAATACAAAATCGTTAAGCTCTTTGCAATCAGATTTGAGTATTTCATTTTTATTGCCTTCCCATAACTTGTGCCCTTTGTGTATGAATCCAATCTTATCTCCAATTTCCATAACAGAATTCATGTCATGGGTATTGACAATGGTTGTAATATTATATTCCTGTGTAATCTCCTGAATAAGTCTGTCAATTACAATAGAGGTTGTTGGGTCAAGTCCAGAGTTGGGTTCATCACAAAACAGATATTTTGGATTAAGGGCTATAGCTCTTGCTATACCAACTCTTTTTTGCATACCTCCACTCAGTTCAGAAGGAAGCTTCTTGTTTGCATTTTCAAGATTTACCCTCTTTAGACAGAAGTTTGCTCTCTCCAACATCTGTTCTTTACTCCAATCTGTAAAAAACTCCATTGGGAACATTATGTTTTCCTCTACTGTAGCAAAATCAAACAGTGCACTTCCCTGGAAAAGCATACCCATCTCTTTTCTGATAGATTTTTTCTGCTTGTCGTTCATAGCAGTGAACTCATTGTCTCCGTACCAGATTTTTCCACTTGTAGGGATATGTAGTCCAACAAGGTTCTTTAGGAGTACAGTTTTGCCTGAGCCGCTTGCTCCAATAATAAGAGAGCATTGGCCCGGCTTATACTCAATGGATATGTCATTTAAAATGGTCTTACCGTCAAACTCTTTATATAGATTTTCTACTTTAATCATACTATAACATTATTTGGGTAATTGCTAAATTGAATACCAAAATTAAGCCACTGCTTATAACAATTGCTTTTGTGCTTGAACGTCCAACTCCCAATGAGCCTCCGGTTGCGTAATAGCCGTAATATGATGATACAGATGTTATAATAAATCCAAATACAGCCATTTTGGTCATACTGTAATATACATACAGAGGTTTGAATTCAAATTGCACACCCTCTAGATATTGGGCCATTGTAACAATTCCTGTAAGATAAACTATAATGTAACCACCAATAAGTCCAAGGATAAAGCTGAATAGCATTACAAATGGGCTAAGGGTTGTTGCGGATACAATTTTTGGAAAAATAAGGTAGTTGGCTGAGTTTACACCCATTATATCCATGGCGTCAATTTGCTCTGTAATACGCATACTGCCAATCTCAGATGCAATGTTCGATCCAATCTTTCCTGCCAGGATAAGTGCAACCATTGTAGAGCAGAACTCAAGAACC
>JAFYMJ010000242.1 GCA_017556665.1 Bacteroidales bacterium | reverse complement strand
TTGTATCTGTAATAACCTTGTACACTGTTATAATCCAATTTGGCAATATTGTCCCTGTGCTTGTCAAACACATTCTTTGTCTGAGCTGCCAGATTTTCAAGTTCCGAAGTTTTTACAACTGATATGGTTGCAGAACGGGACTGGCCGCTCATACTATTATAATACGTATAGTACTCCTGGGCAACAGAAATGTAATCAGCAGGTGTCTTGTACAGATGCCTCATAATCTTTGAATACGGGAAACCCGTAGAAAGAATCTCTGCAGGCGATGCAATCACATAATCCACAGAATCTTTCATCTGGTAAGCAACCTCAACACAACCCATCAGACAAGCATCAAACACAACAAACGAAAGTTTGTAGGGAATAGCCTTTACCATATCAGTTATCTCCATCTCCACTCCACTCTCTTCTCCAAAAGATTTTGAATAGTGTCCCGACGGCAACCACCCCGTACCATGTGACCAAAGGAACAACCCATACTCATTTGCAGGAAACATTGTATGGGTAACCTGCATGGCACTCTTCAATGATTCCGCAGTAGCTGAATTGCGTTGCGGGAAACGGTATACGGTATCCTGCAGCACGGCTCCTGTCTCATCAGTCCTCAACTGCAGCAAAAGCGGACTCTGCACAGGTGTGTGGTAATACACCAGCAAATTGTCATCAGAAGGAACATAACCTTTCTTCAAATCTTCCAGATTTCTCACAGCATCCGATGAAAGATTGTTATTGCCAACCATATATATCAGCACAGTCTTGTCCTTTACCGGAAATTCAGGTGCAATGCCTTCTACAGGATCACATGAAACCGAGAAAAATGCAATAAAAGCAACTGCAAAATATATCAATATACGCTTCATAGATCTAGTTTTTAAAAACAAAATAAACAGCCAGCACCAAAAAGATGAAAGCTATAAGATGGTTCATTCTAAAACTCTCCGTTTTAAAGAAAACAGCGGAGAAAACCACAAAAATCAGAAGTGTAATCACCTCCTGAATAACCTTCAACTGAATTAGTGAGAACGGACCTCCATGCAAATTTGAACCTATACGGTTAGCAGGAACCTGGAAACAGTACTCAAAAAAAGCAATAAGCCAACTGATAACAATAATACCGAACAAACCCCACTTTGGCAGCATCTTGTCCGCGCCAAATTTCAAATGGCCGTACCATGCCAATGTCATAAAAGCATTGGAAACAACAAGAAGCAGAATTGTAAGTAAACCTTTACCCAACATAATCTTTACAAAATTTAAACCTTCAAACACCTTAATGTGTTTGATAACCGACAAAATTAGTGAAAAATTTACATATATTTGTTGGCTATGAAATGTAATGGTATTATTGCTTTCATTGGCGGCGCTCTTGTTGGAGCGGCATCTGCCATTTTACTTGCTCCAGATACTGGAGAGAACACCCGCAGAAAATTAAAGGAAAAAGCGGAGAGAGAGTACAACAACCTTAAGGAGAAAGTTGCAAAGGCCAAATGCGACTGTGACGCTCCTGATTGTGAATGTGAGTAGGCCAAACCGGCTTAACCTTACTTTACATTAAAAGTTCTCCAGTATGGAAAAGTCAAACTACGGCAACCTGTTAGGCATG
>JAFYMJ010000241.1 GCA_017556665.1 Bacteroidales bacterium | reverse complement strand
GTCCTTAGTACGAGAGGACCGGGATGGACGTACCGCTAGTTTACCGGTTGTGGCGCCAGCTGCACCGCCGGGTAGCTATGTACGGTTTAGATAAGCGCTGAAAGCATCTAAGCGCGAAGCTAGCCTCAAGATGAGATTTCCATATAGGGTCGTGGGAGACTACCACGTTGATAGGCCGCAGATGTAAAGGCAGTAATGTCAAAGTCGAGCGGTACTAATAGCCCGAGAGCTTCTGATGTGAAGGACTGTTTTTTCTCTCTCTACACCATATACGCTGCGAGCGAAGCTAAGGATAGCGGAGCAGTGAAAAAAGAAGAATTAATGGTGGTAATAGCGACGGGGATCCACCTCTACCCATACCGAACAGAGAAGTTAAGCCCGTTAGCGCCGATGGTACTGCTATACCAAGTGGGAGAGTAGGTAGCCGCCAACTTTTAGAGAGCATTCAATCAGATGATTGAGTGCTCTTTTTTTTGTGTGTATATCTGTAAGTAATTACGCACTATTTTATTATGAGTTTACTCCCCCTGATTTTGAAACAGATACTAGGGATGAAGAGTGGGCTAACAAGGCCTCATCAGAGGCCCGGCGGAGGCCGTGCAAGGCGGAAGGCCGGGAGCCGCACCCAGCGTGAGCTGTGAACTCAATTGGGGGACCGTTTTGCGGAGCAAAATGGTGGCTCTTTCGGAGAATTGGCTTTATAATAATGCAGCATTAAACTAAAATCGTTGGTGCGGGGAAACCTTACCACGTTGCATATACTAAGGATTTAGTGCGCTATCGTGTAGTTTAAGATAGGGGTTGCGCACCAGATATAGGCTACAGAACGCTACAATCAAGAATCAGTGCACCATCGATTTCCTGATGGAGGAGAATATACTATTACTTTTGCTGTGAATAACTAACAAGGCCTCATCAGAGGCCCGGCGGAGGCCGTGCAGGGAGGAAGGCCCGGAGTCGCACCCAGCGTGAGCTGTAAACACATGGCGCGGGCAAACCTTACCACGTTGCATATACTAAGGATTTAGTGCGCGATCGTGTAGTTGATGATATGGGGTTGCGCACCTAAGATAGCCTACAGTACGCTACACTCGATAATCAGTGCGCCATCGGTTTTCTATGTGGTGAGAAGATACAGTTGTGTATACTGTGAACTCTGCCATTTAGGCAGATTTTTTTTTGGTATACAGTTTGCCATATAGCTAATAGTATGTCAAATGCATTAAATTGATTATTATAAATACAAAATATATTTATTATGACACAAGGTAAGATAGGTGTTACTACTGAGAATATTTTTCCAGTTATCAAGAAATTCCTTTATTCAGATCACGAGATTTTTTTAAGAGAGCTTGTTGCTAACGCGGTTGATGCAACACAAAAACTTAAGGCTGCTGCAAATATTGGTGAGTTCAAAGGCGAATTGGGTGACCTGACCATTAGAATTAGTGTAGATGAGCAAGCCAATACATTAACAATTACGGATAGAGGTATTGGTATGACCCAAGAGGAGGTTGACAAATATATCAATCAGATTGCCTTTTCTAGTGCAGGAGAATTTCTGGAGAAATATAAAGATCAGTTAAATAGTATTATTGGTCACTTTGGTTTGGGATTCTATTCTTCATTTATGGTTTCCAAAAAAGTGGAAATCAAGACTTTATCGTGGAAAGAGGGTGCAAAAGCGGTTAAATGGAGTTGTGATGGCTCTCCAGAGTATACAATGGATGAGATCTCTAAATCTGATAGAGGTACAGAGATTACTTTATATCTTGATGATGAGTCTAAAGAGTTTGCTGGAGCTTCAAAAATTAATGAGCTTTTAAACAAGTATTGCAAATTCATGCCTGTTCAAATTGCTTTTGGAAAGGAACAGGAGTGGAAGGATGGAAAATATGTAGATACAGATAAAGATAAAATTGTGAACGATTCAGCTCCATTGTGGGCAAAAACTCCTTCTGAGATAACAAAAGAGGAGTATATGGATTTTTACAGAAAACTTTATCCAATGCAGGATGAGCCATTATTCTACATTCATCTTAATGTTGATTATCCATTTAATCTGACTGGAATTTTGTACTTCCCTAAGATTAAAGACAGAATGGAGATATCTAAGAACAAAATTCAACTATATTTTAATCAGATGTTTGTAACTGATTCAGTTGAGAATATTGTTCCTGATTTCCTTACATTGCTTCATGGTGTTATAGACTCACCAGACATTCCATTGAATGTATCTAGAAGCTATTTGCAAAGTGACTCAAATGTAAAGAAGATTTCAACTTACATCACTAAAAAGGTAGCAGACAGACTCGATGAAATTGCAAGAACAGAAAAAGAGAGTTTTATTGAAAAATGGGATAATCTGAAACTTTTTATTGAGTATGGAATGTTATCTGATGAAAAGTTCTATGAGAAAGCAACTAAATTTGCCCTATTCAAGAGTGTAGAGGATAAATACTATGGATATGAGGAATTTAAGGCTATTATAGAGCCAAACCAAACAGATAAAAACAAAAAGTTGGTTTACTTGTACACTACAGATCCAGTGGCTCAATATTCATATATAGAAGAAGCTAAGAACAGAGGTTATCAAGTATTGGTGTTTGACAGCCAATTGGATGCACACTTTGTAAACTTGCTTGAGTCTAAATTTAAAGATGCTACTTTTGCACGCGTGGATGCTGATAGTATAGATAACCTTATCCAGAAAGAGGATAGAGAGAAACCTGTACTTAAAGGTGGTCTTGAGAGAGATTTGGGATGGGCTTTTGAGTCTGCTTTGCCAAAAGGTGCACATTATCATGTACAAGTGGACAATTTGGGAGAGAGTGCTTCACCAATTGTGATTACTCAGTCTGAGTTTATGCGCAGATATAGAGAGATGAGTGCTTTAGGTGGAGGAATGAACTTCTATGGAACAATGCCTGAATCTTACACTATTACTTTAAACTATCAAAACCCGCTTATTACTTCAATCATCAATGATATGGAGGGTCAAACAGCATCGGAGGTTGCAACATTAGAAAATAAACTTAATATTGCTGAGCAAAGCCTTAAGGTAATAGAGGATAAGATTAAAGACCAGAAACCAGAAGATGTATCAACTGCAGATAAAGATGAAAAAGAGAAATTCAACAAGGAAATAGAGCAAATTAATGACAATAGAAAATCTGTTATGGAGAAATTTGCATCTGAAAATACTTTGTTGCATCAGGTGGTTGATTTGGCACTATTGTCAAATAATATGCTTAAAGGTAAGGATTTAAGCGAGTTCATCAAACGAAGCTTAGATATACTTAACAAATAGTAGTACAGAAATTATGGTCAATAGTCCTTGCTTTAAACAGCGAGGACTATTTTTATTTTCCCCATTTTTTAGCAAAGAAGAAATTGGATATTATCCTAATTTGACGCTGGAATACTGCTATTATAGTGGTTGCAGAGAGAATGCCTATACTGTTTGCCAAATAATCAAAATAATCGGTTTCCCTGTTTTGTGTTATCATACTTTGCATCCCTTCTGCTATAGCAGCAAATATTAGTCCCGACAAAATTATAATTATAAATTGATGTTTGCACAACCTCTTGGTAAATCCATTGTAGTGTATAAAGAGCCATGCTGAAAATGGATATGGGAAAAACATTGTAAAATGTACGTATCTGTCCAGTCTTATACCTAAAAAGTATTTGGAAATGTCCAATTCTGTGTTGCTGAAACTGTACAGACAGCAAAAGAATACCAATGCAATATAGGTTAAGAACAATATTGTGACTGTAACATATGTTTTCTTTTTTTCCATTATCTTTGTATTAAAATATGAGTAATTATGAATATTAAAATGGTTGATTTGGGTGGTCAGTACCTTAAAATAAAAGATGAAATTGACACCTCAATACAGCATGTTATAAATACAACACAATTCATAAGTGGTGCCAAAGTTAAAGAATTTGCAAAGAATCTGGCAAATTTTCACTCTGTGAATAACGCAATCACGTGTGCAAATGGTACAGATGCATTGCAGATATCTTTTATGGCACTGGATTTAAAGCCTTTGGATGAGGTAATTGTCCCCGCGTTCACTTATGTTGCAACTGCAGAAGTTATTGCTTTACTTGGACTTACCCCAGTATTGGTTGATGTTGACTGGGATACTTTCAATATAGATGTATCCAAAATAGAAGAGGCTATTACTCCAAGAACAAAAGCAATAGTACCTGTTCATCTTTTTGGCCAATGTGCCAATATGTGTGAGATAATGCGTATTGCCAACAAGTACAACTTATATGTAATAGAGGATAATGCACAGAGTATAGGAGCTGTATATACTCCATCGGGAAGCGGATACTTAAAGGAGAGTGCAAAGAGTGGCACAATTGGCACAATTGGATGTACCTCATTCTTCCCATCAAAAAATTTGGGCGCATATGGAGATGGCGGTGCCATAACTACAAATGATGATTCATTGGCAAAAAAACTAAATTGTATTGCCAATCATGGTCAAGAGGTTAAATATCACCACTCAATGGTTGGATGCAACAGCAGGTTAGATACAATCCAGGCAGCAGTTTTGGATATAAAGTTAAATTATTTGAATGATTATATTTCTTCCCGACAAAAAGCTGCACAATTTTACTTGGAGGAACTTAAAGATTTGGAAGGGATTGAACTGCCTGTAACAGCACCATACTCTACCCATGTATATCACCAGTTTACAATTAAGGTTAAAGATGGTAAAAGGGATGCACTAAAAGCTTTTTTAGCGGAGAGGGAGATTCCAACAATGATATATTATCCGTTACCTTTACAGGATCAGAAAGCATATATGTCTATAGCAAAGGTAGCAGGAGGCAAGGATGCTAAAGATGGGGCGGACTTACTTTCCAACAGTACAAATCTGGCCAAGTGTGTATTGTCTTTACCTATGCATACCGAGCTTACAGAAGAACAATTGAATTATATTTGCAAAGGAATTAAAGCTTTCTACAGATAGAATATGAAGAATTTTGCATTGATAGGTGCAGCCGGATATATTGCACCAAGACATTTAAAGGCAATAAAGGATACAGGAAACAATCTGGTTGCGGCGTACGATTTATTTGACAGTGTTGGTATTATGGACAGCTATTTTCCTGCAGCCAATTTCTTTACCCAATATGAACTGTTTGACAGACATTGCACAAAAATAAGGAATACAGAAAATAAGATTGATTTTGTATCTGTCTGTACACCAAACTATTTGCATGATGCGCATACAAGATACGGTTTAAGATTGGGCGCAGATGTAATATGTGAGAAACCACTTGTGCTTCAGGAGAAAAACATAGATGCACTTGAGGAAATAGAGAAAGAGACAGGTCATAAAGCCTATAATATTCTACAATTAAGATTGCATGACTCTATTGTAGCATTAAAGGAAAAAATTGACAATGGCCCTAAAGACCATATTTACGATGTAGATTTAACATATATAACATCAAGGGGTAACTGGTATTATACCAGTTGGAAAGGGGACGAGAGAAAGAGTGGTGGTGTAGCAACAAATATTGGAGTCCATTTTTATGATATGCTCCAATGGGTATTTGGTGCTGTAAAGAGAAATATTGTACATGTAAAATCGCACGATAGGGTAGCAGGATATCTTGAATTTGAGAAAGCAAGGGTAAGATATTTTCTAAGTATAAATGCAGATCATCTCCCTGCAAATGCTGTTCAAGGTGAAAAACGTACGTATAGAACAATAATGATTGATGGCTCTGAGTTTGAATTCAGTGCAGGTTTTACTGAACTGCATACCAAGAGCTATGAGAATATCCTTGCAGGCAAAGGCTTTAGAATATCAGAAGCAAGAGCGTGTATACACATTGTAAATGAAATAAACAATTCTACACCAATTGGTCTAAAAGGAGATTATCATCCTCTGGCAAATATACCATTATGTGCACATCCGTTTGGATGGTAGTATCATATATAGCAATATTAAGTAATTGGAGGGCAACCATATAGGATGCCCTCCAATTCTACTTAATCATATAATATTAACCAATGTAGTTAATCAGCTTTTACAATATTGCTTGTTGAACTCATATCAATAAAATTTGTTGGGTTACCATGGTATACAAGCTTGCTCACTTTGCCAATATTTACATTCAAATTCTTCTTGACGGTAACTTCTGCTTTTGATACTCCAGTAAGGACTACATTTGCATTTGTTGCATTCAAATTTTTTGCATTCATTTTACATGCTCCCGACAAATGTATGTTAAGCAAGTTTTTTACAGCTCCTTCCAAATTAAAGGTACATGATCCGGAACTTTCAATGGCCATATTGTTGTGGATTCCTTTTGAGTTTATAAGGCATGCTCCACTATATTCTCCCTTATAAGTATATGTGTTAAAGTCAAGGAATAGTTTACATGCACCGCTTATTTCGCTATCAAACTCATTTACAGTTTCTTTACTTGAAATCTTAATATTGCATGCGCCAGAAGACTCCAAATCTATTTCTCTGTAATTACCAACCAGTTCCAAAGAAGAGGCTCCACTGCTTTCAATTGAAAGTTCATTGCTGTTAACCATAAATCTGCTAATCTTGCTTGCTCCACTTAGCTCAATATCAAGTTCATTGGTGGTAAATTCGCCATCTATGTAAAGTTTTGCAGCACCACTCAAATCTATCTCTCTAATCTGCTCCATTTGTAGTTTTACTATAACTCTCTCTCCATTTTTCGAGTACTTGATCTGGTCATTTCTCAATATCAGTTTTCCGTAGCCGTTATGGTTGATAATGAGTTTGTTTTCATATCTCTCTGGGTATGTTACCTCTATATTGGATGTTCTCCCTTTTGTTACATAAATTTCGTATACAAAACCTGCCTCTATTTCTGTAATGTTACCAAATGTTGTATAGTTGTAAGTTTTGGTACCGTCCTGTGCCAATAT
>JAFYMJ010000240.1 GCA_017556665.1 Bacteroidales bacterium | reverse complement strand
AATGCATCAAGATCCTGTGACTTGTACGCAGCTGTAAGTTCAATCATCAACTCTTTACTGTTACTGTTTTGAGCCATTTCCAATAAGGCATCGGCCTGCTCTTCAAGTGAACTTCCGTAAAGAAGACTCATCTGGTATTCCATTGTTTCAAGTCCTCCAACTTTCTTCCCCTGGCTCACAGCCAATGTCTGCATATATTTGTCCATGCCGGTCATTGATGCAATGTCGGGAATAATATCCATAAGAATCTTGTTCTGCACAGTAACCATTATGGTCATAGGCTTCATTGTTGAAAACATCTCCAACTGAGCACCAATTGTCTCCTTAAGGTATGCATCCAGCAACTCTTTTTCTTCCTTGCTGAATAATGACAACAGCGTTGTATCTGCAGGCATCATCATCATTTTCTGCATATTCTGCATTTGGACAGGAGTCATCTCACCCATTTTAACCATATCAAACTCCCCAATCACAAAATCCACCTCTTCAAAAGCCTTCATCAGACCGGGAATGGAATCACAGTAAGTAAACGGAATTGCATGATGAGTCCCCCAAATATATGAAGGTTTCTCTATACCTCTTCCCGATATTTTCCATAAAAGCTGGGCATTGGCAGATGGGACAACCAGAAGAACAAAAGCTATAATTGACAATATACGTTTCATCTCACTCAATTTATTTGTCAATTTCTTCAGCTATCTCATCCAAAATACCAAGTGCTTTCTTCTCTGCACGCAGATGGATAAAACTCATAATTACCAAATAGCCAACCAGAAGGAAAATGCCTTTAGCGGAGTTTATTGGGTGTACACGGAAGAATTCCCATAAAAAGGCTCCTATCCACACATAACCTACAATAACAGAAAGAAGGGTAGTTTTCAAAAGTGAACCTTTAAGTGACTTTACTTGTGCATAAAACTCCTTTATATCACCATTGAAATCCAGAGTTCTGGACTGCTGGAACTTTTTATATGCATACAGACCAACCTCAATTACACATGCTATAATTGAGAATATTACTGACCACTGTGCCATACCGTAGTCTGTTGCCTGCTTGGAGATAAGCCAACCTCCTAATACTATCCATGCGATCATTGGAGTCCAGATGGCACGGCGGTCATACTTCTCCATTTTTTCTCTGGCACAAGAGCGGAGAATGCCATCTGTAACAATGTTCTGCTCATCCAATTTCCTTGAAAGGATATTGAACTGCTCCCTCATCTGCTCCAGTTCCTGAGATATTTCAAAATTATCTTTGTTGTTCATCTTGCTCTGTTTTTTGAAGTTCTACATTTGTTTAAGCTTCTCCCTAATCCTTACCAGCTTTACGGAAACATTGTTTGCTGTGATTCCCAAGATTGCTCCAATCTCTTCGTAGCTCATATTCTCTAGCCACATTAGAATGATACTCCTGTCAATGAATCCCAGCTTGTTGATTCTGTTGTAGAGCTGCTTGATCTGCATGGAATCGTCATCGGTATCCTCATACAGATTAAAGCTTACATCCAGAGGCAGAGTAGGCACCTCTTTT
>JAFYMJ010000023.1 GCA_017556665.1 Bacteroidales bacterium | reverse complement strand
TTCTCCATGGAAGATATATCTGTACGGCCCGTAACCCAAAATGTACAGCTTGTCCGGTATCGCAATATTGCAATTCCAGTTTGGCCTAATACAATTTTCCCCTTTGTGGATGGTGTTCCAGAATGTTCTTCATCCACTGGTTTGAACTCACATGAGTGTAAATTTCAGTTGTAAGTATACTCTCGTGTCCCAGCATCTGTTGAACAACTCTTAAATCTGCTCCGTTTTCTACCAAATGTGTTGCAAACGAGTGTCTGAATGTGTGTGGCGACACTTGCTTGTTGATTCCAGCTGCTTTTGCCTGCTGTCTTACAATTGTAAAAACCATTTCCCTTGTAAGTTTGCCACCCCTTCTGCTCAGAAAAAGTGTATTATTGGACTCTTGTGCAAATGCACTTATTTTTCTTCCCGATATACCCTTGGATGAGTTGTGTTTTCCTCTGTCATTCTGGGCACCCTGCAGTGAGTTCCATCGGTGAGGAAGATAGTTGTTTACGGTCTCAATTGCAACCTCATTTATTGGTATGAGCCTTTGCTTGTTTCCTTTTCCTATAACCCTTATGAACTGTTCGTTTTCCTTAAAAAAGAGGTCTGAAAGTTTAAGTTCAATAAGTTCAGATACGCGTAACCCACAAGAGTAGAGAATCTCAAGTATTGCCTTGTTTCTGAATCCAAGCTCCTGGGTAAGGTCTATAGAGCCAATAATTTTGTCTATCTCTTCTGTAGATAAAACAGTAGGCAGATGTCGGCTCATTTTGGGGGTTTCAATGGTTGAACAAGGGTTGTTCTGGCAGCATTTGTCACCCATTATTCCAATAAACTTGTAGAATGCTTTTATTGAGCTTAATTTTCTTGCCTGACTACGTTTGTTTAACCCGCTGTCTACAGTCTCTTTAAGGTATTTCTCTATGTTGCTTTTGCCCACACTGTTTGGGTCTTTTATGGAGAGATCCTTTGTAAGAAATGCACAAAACCCCTCTATGTCGGATTTATATGACTTTATTGTATTCTCCGACAACCCTCTCTCCAATCTGAGATGTGCACAAAAATCTTTTATATAGTCTTCCCAATTCATGCAGTAAATATAGCAACTATGAATGTTACCACAAAAAAAGCATCCCAAAATAGTTGAGATGCCCTTTTATTCCATTATATACTGTTCTTACTCCCACTCAATAGTTGCACTTGGTTTTGGAGACATGTCGTAACAAACTCTGTTTACAGTCTTAACCTCGTTAAGGATTCTATCGGTGATTTTCATAAGAATTTCCCAGTCAACTTGCTCAATAGTAGCAGTCATAGCGTCAACTGTATTCACCGCTCTAATGATTACAGGCCAGTCATATGAACGGGCATTGTCTCTTACACCCACAGATTTAAAGTCTGGAACAACTGTAAAATATTGCCATACTTTTTTGTCCAAGCCAGCTTTTGCAAACTCTTCACGCAAGATAGCATCAGACTCTCTAACAGCCTCAAGTCTGTCTCTTGTAATTGCACCCAAGCATCTTACACCCAAACCTGGTCCTGGGAATGGTTGGCGGTAAACCATCTCATATGGCAAACCAAGCTCAACACCACATGCTCTAACCTCATCTTTAAACAATTGTTTAAGCGGCTCAACCAACTCAAATTGCAAATCTTCTGGAAGGCCACCTACATTGTGGTGAGATTTAACCATTTTTGCGGTTTTGGTACCACTCTCAACGATATCTGGATAAATTGTTCCTTGTCCCAAATAATCTATGCCATCCAATTTTCTGGCCTCTTCTTCAAATACTCTAATGAATTCTCCGCCAATAATTTTTCTCTTTTGCTCAGGATCTGCAACACCCTCAAGCTTTCCAAGGAAACGGTCTGTTGCATCTACATAGATAAGGTTTGCACAAAGTTTTTTACCAAAAATGTCAACAACAGCTTCTGACTCACCTTTACGCATCAAACCATGGTTAACGTGAACGCATACAAGGTTATCTCCAATTGCTTTCAACAATAGTGCAGCTACAACCGAGCTGTCAACTCCACCAGAAAGTGCCAAAAGTACCTTTTTGTCTCCTACCTGTTTTTTAATAAGTTCTACCTGATCATTGACAAAGTTTGTCATGTTCCAGTTGGCCTCTGCTTTACAAGTGTCAAATACAAATGATTTTACAGCCTCTTTAATGGCTTCCAGATCATCGGTGAACTGAGGTAATTTTACATCGCAAAGAGCTTTTTGGTGGCCTGCAGACATTACAGGAAATCCTGCATTGTAGATATCCGGATTTACATCAATTGCAACTCCGTCAATTACGTTATTAGGACCGCCGTTAATAATAATACCTTTAACGTTAGGGAGTGCCTTAAGCTCAGATACTGTAATATCGTGTGGATAAATTTCACTGTAAACGCCTAATGCACGGATGGCTCTGGCAAGAACGGTATTCTCGTGACTTCCCAAGTCCAAAATAACAATCATGTCCTGTTTCATATACTGGAAAAATATTGGAATAAAAATTACATTAACTGACGCCAAAAATACTACAAAAATTTATAAATTTTTATAAAACTTTATAATTTTGCGCCTAATTATGCAAAATATTAGAAATATAGCCATTATAGCTCACGTAGACCATGGTAAGACAACCTTGGTAGACAAGATGATACATCAGGCTTTACTCAGCAGGAACGCTGATAAAGGGGGTGAGCTGATTCTAGACAATAATGATCTGGAAAGAGAGAGAGGTATAACAATTCTTGCCAAGAATGTAAGTGTACCTTACAAAGGATTTAAAATAAACATTATTGATACCCCAGGCCACGCCGATTTTGGTGGAGAGGTAGAGAGAGTACTTAATATGGCAGACGGAGTTCTTCTGCTTGTAGATGCGTTTGAGGGAACTATGCCTCAAACCAGATTTGTATTGCAAAAGGCAATAGAAATGGGCAAGAAGCCTGTTGTTGTAGTCAATAAAGTAGATAAGCTTAATTGTCGTCCCGACGAGGTAAATGAACAGGTTTTTGACCTGATGTTCTCTTTGGATGCAACAGAGGAGCAGTTGGACTTTAAAACTGTGTATGGAAGTGCAAAGCAAGGATGGATGTCTTTGGATTGGAAAAAACCAACAACGGACATTACAGTATTATTGGATACAATACTTGAAGAGATTCCTGCTCCTGCACACGAGGATGGTACATGCCAGATGCTTATCTCTTCATTGGAGTACTCTCCATATGTAGGAAGAATTGCTGTGGGAAGAGTGAAAAGGGGAACTCTAAAAGCTAACCAGCCTATTACTTTATGTAAAAGGGATGGCTCTACAGAGAAGAGCAGGATTAAAGAGCTTATGATTTTTGACGGACTTGGCAAATCAAAGGTAGAAGAGGTTCATAGCGGAGACATATGTGCAGTTGTAGGTATTGAGGGTTTTGAAATTGGTGATACAATTGCAGATTATGAGAATCCGGAGGCATTGCCACCTATATCTGTAGATGAGCCAACAATGAGTATGCTTTTCTGCATTAACGATTCGCCTTTCTTTGGCAGAGACGGAAAATATGTAACATCCAGACACCTTAAAGAGAGATTGGATAAATAGTTGGAGAAAAACTTGGCTCTAAGGGTTAAAGATGGTCTTACCGCTGATTCGTTTGTTGTATACGGTAGAGGAGTGCTTCATTTGAGCGTACTTATAGAAACAATGAGAAGAGAGGGATTTGAGTTGCAGGTGGGACAACCTAAAGTGCTTGACAAAAATATTAATGGTGTAAGATGTGAGCCTATTGAGCATCTGACCATTGATGTTCCAGAAGATAAAGTGGGTGCATGTATAGAATTGACTACCCGCAGAAAGGGTGCCTTGTTGCATATGGAGCACAGGGAAGATAGAGTTCACCTTGATTTTGATATTCCATCCAGAGGAATAATTGGATTAAGAAGCAATTTGCTTACTGCAAGTGCCGGAGAAGCGGTTGTGGCTCACAGATTCAAGGGTTATGAGCCTTATAAAGGTGAAATAGAAAAAAGGACTAATGGCTCTTTAGTTGCTATTGAAACCGGTACATCTGTAGCATATGCAATGGACAAACTTCAGGATAGAGGTAAATTTATAATTTATCCAGGAGAAGAGATATACGCAGGTCAGGTGGTTGGAGAGCATTCAAGAGCTAATGACTTGAATGTAAATATCTGTAAAACAAAGAAGTTGACAAACGTCAGAGCTTCGGGTACAGATGAAAAGGCAATGCTTCCTCCACCATTGCAATTCAGCCTGGAAGAAATGCTTGAGTATATTCAGGAAGATGAACTTGTAGAGGTAACACCAAAATTCATGAGGATTAGGAAAATTTACCTTGATGAAAACGAGAGAAAACGCAGACAGAATAACGCATAAGTTTTATTTCTGTGTTTGTTAAAAGAAAAAAAAATATTATCTTTGCACGCTCTAACAGCGCGGGTTAAGAAGATGGCTGATAATAAGGAGTTTATAATTCAAATCAAAGGAATGCAAATTGGGAAGCATCACTATGATTTTCCAATTGACGGTTCTTTTTTTAAAGAGTTTGACAATTCTTTAATATTGGATGCAAATCTTGACGCAGAGGTGGAATTGGAGAAAGGAAGTGGTTGGATTAATGTTACTTGCAACATTACTGGAGATGTAACAGTAGAGTGCGACAGATGCCTTGATGATTTGGTGATCCCTATGGATTTTGAATGTACAATGGCAGTAAAGTTTGCAAAATCTATTGAGAATTCAGATAATGACGAGTTCATAATAATGGACCCTACGGATGGAGAGTTAGATC
>JAFYMJ010000239.1 GCA_017556665.1 Bacteroidales bacterium | reverse complement strand
CCTGTATCATCAGCCTCCCCGATAACCTCTACCGGATACAATGGAGCTCCTTTTGAGTACTCTTGTTTAAAGATTTTTCCTTCTCTATGGATTTCAGCAGTAAGATGGGTAGACAAGGCGTTGACACAGGATACACCTACACCGTGCAAACCTCCTGAAACTTTATAACTGTCTTTGCTGAATTTACCACCGGCATGAAGCACTGTAAGAACAACCTCCAAGGCACTTCTTCCTTCCTTCTCATGGATGCCGGTAGGGATACCTCTACCGTTATCTTTAACAGTAATTGAATTGTCTTTATTTATTATGACATGAATATCTGAACAATAACCAGCCAATGCCTCATCTATTGAGTTGTCCACCACCTCATAAACCAAGTGGTGCAAACCTCTGGAACCAACATCGCCAATATACATTGACGGGCGTTTTCTAACCGCTTCCAAGCCCTCCAAAACCTGAATGCTATCGGCTGAATAACCATCACTTACGGGAATATTATCTTTCTCTATTTCGCTCATTTTTTCTCATAAATTTTAACATACAAAATTACAAAAAATATTATTAAATGACAATATTCAAAAGCCTAAAATTTGGCTAAAAAATTGACAAAAATTCAAGCGTATATTAAAATTTATTACATTTGTAAATGAATAGTTAAACACACGTTTATGTTTGGTGGCTCAAGAAATGGTTTTATAACAGAATATGGACTTCCTTTAATTGAAATGGAGGATGTGGAGATTGTCAATAATGACAATTTGGTTTTGTCAGATGTCTCTTTTACCGTTTCAAAAGGGGAGTTTGTTTATCTTATTGGAAAGGTTGGAAGCGGAAAAAGTTCAATCATAAAGACAATCATTGCAGAGTTGCCTGTAAAGAAGGGTAAGGCAAGGGTAGGGGACTATCTTCTTGGCAAGATAAAGAAAAGGCAGATCCCTTATCTGAGAAGGAATATTGGGGTGGTTTTTCAAGATTTTCAGCTTCTTATGGACCGTACAGTAGAGGAGAATCTTCTTTTTGTGATGGAGGCTACAGGGTGGACAAATATTTCCAAAATGAAAGCCAGGTCTAATGAGGTGCTTGAGATGGTAGGAATGGCATCCAAAGCATTCAGTATGCCTCACCAGTTGTCGGGAGGAGAACAGCAACGTGTGGCAATAGCAAGAGCACTCATAAACAACCCTTCCATTATCCTCGCCGACGAACCTACAGGAAATCTTGATGAGGAGACCGCCTCGGACATTATGAAGCTGTTTTCCAAGATACATACAGAGCAGCAGCCTGCCATTCTTATGGTAACCCATAATAAGGAGCTGTACAAGAGGTTTCCCGGAAGAGTACTTGTGTGTGAGAAGAAAACAATTTCTGAATTGGACCAGGAGGTTGAATTTACCTTATAGCAATGAGAAGCCTTACAATAAAAGGGGAGACATATACACTTGCTTCCAAAGCTCAGATAAACAAAATATTCTCATATTTTAGAGAGAATGTTCCTGTTGCAGAGAGTGAGCTTAATTTCAGTAACCCATACCAGTTGGTTGTTGCTGTAATTTTGTCTGCACAATGTACAGACAAGAGGGTAAATATGCATACTCCGGCATTTTTTCTTAGATTTCCAGATCCACATTCACTTTCACAAGCCTCTTTTGAGGAGGTTTTTGAACTTATAAAATCAATATCGTTTCCAAACAACAAGGCTAAACACCTTATGGGGATGGCAAAAATTCTGGTAGAAGAATTTAATGGAGAGGTTCCATCAGAAAGGGAGAGTCTTGAAAAACTTCCTGGAGTGGGAAGGAAAACAGCAAATGTGGT
>JAFYMJ010000238.1 GCA_017556665.1 Bacteroidales bacterium | reverse complement strand
CCTAGTCTGCTCAATTGATGCCACAAACTGCTTAATTTTCTGTATTGTAGCCTCCTTAATTCCGGTTTCTGCAAGGTTCCCCTGTTTGATTGTATCAACAAATGAGAGATTCATTTTGTCGGCGAGCTCCTTTAACCTCCCTATTGTTGTGTCTCCAATTCCTCTGGCAGGGAAATTTATGATTCTCTTGAATGCCTCATCATCCTTTGGATTGGAAATGAGCCTCAGATAGGCAAGAAAATCTTTTACCTCTGCCCTGTCATAGAATGAGTGTCCAGCATATATCTTGTATGGAACATTTCTCCTTCTTAAAGCCTCCTCCAGAACACGGCTTTGGGCATTTGTTCTGTACAAAATTGCAAAATCGCTGTACTGTGCACTATGCTGTCTAATTTGTGCCAATATTGAATTGGTAACATTGAATGCCTCCTCCTGCTCTGTAAATCCGTTTATCAGTTCAATTTGCTCACCAAGTTCCTTTTGGGAGAAACATTTCTTCTTGAGCTGTCTCACATTCTTTTGGATTAACGAATTTGCAGCATTTACAATTGTTTGGGTAGAACGGTAATTTTGCTCCAATCTGTACTCCTTTGCCTCTGGATAATCTTTTCTAAAATTCAGAATGTTCTCTATTCTGGCACCTCTAAAGCTATATATACTTTGGGCATCATCACCCACAACCGAAATATTCCTGTGTTTTTGAGCCAATTTTTTCACAATTATGTATTGCGAAAAGTTTGTATCCTGATACTCATCTACCATTATAAACTTAAACCTGCTGCTTATGCGGTCAAGTGCATCGGGAAAATCCCTAAACAAAATATTTGTATTAAGAAGAATATCATCAAAATCCATAGCACCGGCAGCCTTGCACTTTTTTTGGTACAATGTATAGATGTGGTGTATGTGTGGCTTTTTGGCTGCGGCATCGTTTTGGAGCAGCGTATTGTTGTTGGCGTAGGCCTGCGCTGTAACAAGGTTGTTTTTAGCCATAGAGATTCTTCCGGCTATCTCATTGGCTTTATAAATTTTGTCATCCAGTTTTAAATCCTTAATACAAGACTTTATTGCACTCCTCTGGTCTGTTGTATCATAGATTGTAAATGTGCTTGGATAACCCAAAAGGGCTGCCTCTTCTCTTAGAAATCTTGCAAAGACAGAATGGAACGTTCCCATTACCAACCTTTTAGATTTATCAAAACCTATAAGTTGCGCTATTCTCTCTTTCATCTCCTTAGAGGCCTTGTTGGTAAAGGTTAAAGCAAGAATAGAACTTGCAGAATGGCCTTGCTCCAAAATATTGGCTATTCTACATGTTAAAACTTTTGTTTTTCCACTACCCGCACCTGCAATAATTAGTTGAGGCCCTTCAATATTTTTAACTGCCTCATACTGAGCAGGATTTAATCCTTCAAAAATTAACGAATTCTGTTGTTCCATAATGGTGCAAATCTACATCGCAAAAATTCAAAAACAAAGTGTAAAATACTTATTTAATTGCAATATGTTGTGTATATTTGCCAAAATTTCTGAAATAATGATACAACATATTCAATTAAAAAAGGGTCTGAATATTCCTATCAAAGGCGAGGCAGAGCTTAAGATTGAAAAATCTATTATCTCAGAGGTAGTATCGGTAAAGCCAACCAACTTTAAGAATCTTACTCCAAAACTTCTTGTAAGAGAGGGTGATTCTGTTAAAGCTGGTTCTATTTTATTTATTGATAAATACCGTCCGGAGATTGGCTTCGCATCCCCTGTAAGTGGAGTTGTAGAGACCGTAGTCAGAGGCGAGAAACGCAAATTATTGGAAATTCGCGTTAAAGCAGACAAAACTACAGAGTATATTAAATTCAATACTCCTGAGCTTAGCAAAGCTACAAGTGAAGAGATTAAACAAGTTCTATTGGAGAGCGGTCTATGGGCTTCTGTAATTCAAAGACCATATGGCATTGTTGCAAATCCAAAAGATGAGCCTAAAGCAATCTTTGTTTCTGGATTTGATTCAGCTCCGCTAGCTCCAGATTATGACTTTGTCCTAAAGAACGAGGCAGAGAATCTTCAAGTGGCTGTAGATGTTCTTAACAAACTTACCAAAGGTGGTGTTTACGTTAGCGTTAAAGGAAAATCTGGTTCAACTTCTCCTTTCAGCAAGCTTAACAACGTTAAACTTTATGGCTTTAGCGGTCCACATCCTGCAGGTAATGTTGGAGTTCAGATCAACAATATCAGTCCAATTAACAAAGGCGAGATTGTATGGACAATTGATCCTATGCTATTGGTTGCCATTGGTAAATTGTTCAAACAAGGAATTTATGACCTTACCCGCACAATTGCAGTTGCAGGTAACAGAGTAGACAAACCTTGCTATGTAACTTGTCTTCCAGGAACTCAAATTAAAGATTTGCAATTCTTGTTCAAGAATAAAGAGGTTGAAATTTTTGACCAGCCAACCGGTTGCCGTTACATTAGTGGTAACGTTCTTACAGGAAACAATGTTGGATTGGATGGTTCATTGGATTTCTACAGCAACATGGTTTCTGTAATTTCAGAGGGTAACTACTACGAAATGTTCGGTTGGGCAAAACCAATCAGATTTGGCAAGTTCAGTTTCTCTAAATCATACTTCTCTTGGCTTACTCCTAAAAAGAAATACAAAGTGGATACCAACACCAATGGTGGAGAGAGAGCATTTGTTGTATCTGATGTTTACGGCAAAGTTCTTCCAATGGATATCTACCCTGTATATCTTGTTAAAGCAATCCTTGCAGAGGATATTGACAAGATGGAGCAACTTGGCATTTACGAGGTTATTGAGGAGGATTTGGCTCTTTGTGAGTATGTATGTCCTTCAAAAATTAATATCCAAGAGATTGTTGCCAAAGGTATAAATACAATGATTAAAGAAATGGCTTAATTTAGAGTAGTATGAAAGCAATATTAAATTTGGTTGAAAAAATTAAACCTACCTTTAGTAAAGGTGGTAAACTAGGTTTTCTGCACTCTACATTTGATGCCTTTGAGACTTTCCTTTTTGTTCCTAACACTGTAACAAAATCGGGAGCTCATATTAGAGATTGCGTAGACCTAAAAAGAGTAATGTCGGTTGTAGTGTGTGCACTTATGCCTGCATTAGCTTTTGGTATCTGGAATGTTGGTGACCAACATTCAATTGCATTTGGATTGGATATGTCTTTCTGGGCTAAAATCTGGTTTGGTCTATTGAAAGTTCTTCCTCTTATTATAGTTTCATATGTTGTTGGTTTGGGTATTGAGTTCATTTCGGCTCAATTACGTGGCCACGAGGTTAATGAGGGTTACCTTGTATCAGGTATGATTATTCCTCTTATTATGCCAGTAGATGTTCCTCTTTGGATTCTTGCACTTGCTGTTGCATTTGCTGTTATTATTGGTAAAGAGGTATTTGGTGGTACAGGTATGAATATTTGGAACCCTGCCCTTATTGCAAGAGCATTTGTTTTCTTTGCATATCCATCACAAATTTCCGGTGATACAATTTGGGTAGCAGGTTTGAACTCTGCAAAAGAGAAAGCAATGACTGTTGTTGACGGTTTCTCTGGTGCTACACCTCTTGGACAAGCAGCCAACGGAGCAGTTGAGTTCACTACAACAACTGGCGATCCATTAAACTTTATGCAAATGTTTATTGGTAATATGCCTGGTTCTGTTGGTGAGACTTCAACAATTGCCATCCTACTTGGTGCAGTATTGCTAATCTGGACAGGCGTAGCAAGCTGGAAAATTATGGTTTCTGCTGTAGCCGGCGCTTTAGCTGTTGGTTATTTGGT
>JAFYMJ010000022.1 GCA_017556665.1 Bacteroidales bacterium | reverse complement strand
TTATACCTCTAAAATTGGTGATTGACATATCGCATTTGCCTTTGATTCTGTTCTTTTTCATAAAATCATTGGCAAATTCTCTCATTACATCAACAGCCCAATACGCCAACAGATAATCTGGACTGTATTTGTCCATTTTTCTTGCAGTTGTACCTATAGGATCCAGCAACTGGTCAATTTCAGGTTTGTATTTGGCTATTATATCATCTGATTTAAGGGTAGAAGGATCTGCATTGTCATAGTTGCTGTGAATCTCTTCCTGACTCCATTTGATGCTTTTAAAATTATTGCTCCTTACTTGTTGGGCATTCGCAATTCCTGCAAAAAGGATAAATAATAATACAAGTTTTATTTTCATATATTTTAGTTTGTGTATAAATACCTTTTTATTTTGTGGGTAGCAGTTTTTTCAAAGGCTTGCTCCTGAAGTTCAATAATAGAAATCTTTGAGAATTTGTTGACCTTTGAATTCACATATTCCTGAATTTCTTTCTCCATTTCGGCCTTTTTGTTCTCAATTGCATTTCTCACCTCTTTTTTCTTTGCCTGATAAGCAAGGGCAGCCTCTTCCCTTTTAATTACATAATTCTTATATAATTCTCTTCTCATCTGGTCGTATTCACTCTGCCACTGCTCTTTTTTGTTTGCGTACTCTTTTTTCCACTCCTCTTTCTTTGCCTCATATGACTCTATAAGTGCAACTTTATTTTTGTGGTATGCATTCATAACATCAACTTTCATCTGGTTGAATGCATCAAGTTTTTCCTGGCTAAGGCAAATCTTTGCAACCAATACCCCTTTTCTTGAGGTGACAAGTGATTCAGCTACGTTAGCGTGTGTATTGATGATTGTCTCAATCTCTTCTGGATAAATGTTTTCTCCACTTGCACCCACTATCATACTGTTAAGTCTTCCTCTGATGGATACCCAACCTTTTGAATCTATATATCCCAAATCTTTGGTCCTGAACCATCCGTCTTTTGTAAATGTGTCTGCTGTTGCCTCTGGGTTCTTGTAATATCCAACCATAATGTTAGGACCTTTTGCTACCAGCTCACCCTCACCTGTAACAGGATCTGGATTATTGATTTTAAGTTGTACACCAGGTACAGCCGGGCCTGTTGTCTGCCATTTTACCATGTGTGGAGGAGCTCCTGCAAGTAATGGAGAACACTCTGTAAGTCCATAGCCAATTGCATATGGGAATTTTGCCTCCAACAAGAACTTCTCTACCTCTCCATCAAGTTTGGCTCCACCAATACCAAAGAATCTCATTCTGCCTCCAAACATCTTTTTCATCTCTTTTCCTACAAGGGCATTAATCATTTTTCTGCCTATTGCAGATTTGTACATTTTAGCCATTATTGGATTGGCCTTTATCTTAGGCAGAATGGCATTTCTGTAAATCTTTTCAATAATAAGTGGAACAACAAGCAAGGTTGTGGGTCTTACCTCTTTTAGTGCATTAAGCAAAATTGTAGGGGTAGGAGCTTTAGACAAGTAATGTACTTGTGATCCCGACGAAAATGGCAACAGGAATGACAGGCTGCATTCCAATGTGTGCGACAAAGGAAGAATGGACAACCATACATCCCACTCAAAACTTGGTCTTAGTTCTCTGGCTGAGTACAGGTGAGATGATAAGTTCCAGTGTGTAAGCATAACACCTTTAGAGTTTCCTGTTGTTCCAGAGGTATATATGATTGTTGCCAAATCCTCTTCTGCCGGAGTATAGATAGAGTTTTGCAACTCATTGTTCAATGATGCAATCTTAATTGAAAACTCCTCCGGCTTTTCTGCG
>JAFYMJ010000237.1 GCA_017556665.1 Bacteroidales bacterium | reverse complement strand
TCAAAAGCACCACCACACACAAACAAAATATTTGTTGTATCAACAGCAATCATCCTTTGCTCGGGATGTTTTCTTCCCCCTTGAGGCGGCACATTTACTACATTTCCCTCCAACAGTTTCAACATTGCCTGTTGCACACCCTCACCACTTACATCTCTTGTTATAGAAGGATTGTCACTCTTACGGGCAATCTTATCAATCTCGTCTATAAATACAATACCTTTTTGAGCCCTCTCCACATCATAGTCACAGTCCATTAAAAGGCGGGTAAGAATACTCTCCACATCCTCTCCAACATAACCGGCCTCTGTAAGCACTGTAGCATCAACTATTGCAAAAGGGACATTAAGCATTTTAGCTATACTTTTTGCCAGAAGAGTCTTGCCTGTTCCGGTAGGGCCAACCAACAGGATATTTGATTTCTCAATGTCAAGCTCTGCCATATCATCACCTTTTGCCCCTTTCTTTGACAATTGGTGCTCTATTCTCTTATAATGATTGTACACAGCCACAGAGAGGAACTTCTTTGCCTCATCCTGACCTATCACATAATTATCCAAAAAGGCTGTTATTTCCTTTGGTTTAAGGAGTTTGAATTTTGAATTCTGGTTTGCCTTGCTCCTTAATGCAAACTGCTCCTTAAAATAATCATTAGCCTGCTGTGCACACTCGTTACATATGTATCCGTAATTACCTGCAACAAGCATCTTCACCTCATCTGCCCCTCTGCCACAGAATGAACAGAACTCCTGAGAAGTATATTTATTTTTTGCCATTAACCCTGTTTGCTTTTGTTAATATCTCGTCAATCATACCATACTCCAATGCCTCTGTAGAAGTCATCCAATAATCTCTGTCGGCATCTGCATAAATCTGCTCAATGGACTTGCCTGAATGGTTGGCAATAATCTCATACAGTTCCTGCTTCAATTTTACAATCTGTTTAGCTGTAATCTCTATATCAGAAGCTTGTCCCTCTGCTCCTCCCATTGGCTGATGAATCATAACCCTACTGTGAGGCAATGCACTTCTTTTCCCCTTCTCTCCAGCTGTAAGCAGGATTGATGCCATAGATGCAGCCATACCTGTACAGATTGTTGCAACATCAGATGTTACAAGTTGCATGGTATCATAAATTCCCAAACCTGCATAGACACTTCCTCCTGGAGAGTTAATATAGAGTTGGATATCAGATGACGAATCTGTAGAATCCAAAAACAGCAACTGTGCCTGAATTATATTTGCAACGTCATCGGTAACAGGAACACCAAGAAAAATAATTCTGTCCATCATAAGTCTTGAGAATACGTCCATTACCGCTACATTCATCTGTCTCTCCTCTATAATTGAAGGATTTATGTATGCACCACTTGGGACTGTTGCAAGCGCTTGTGGCACTCTATATACCGAGTTAACTTTCTTATATCTGTCCAATGCCAAAGAACTTATACCTAAATGGCCTCTGGCAAATTTTTCAAATTCATTCATACTTTTTTCTCCTTGTTGCTGATTACAATCAAATGTAAGGCCACATCTTTCACGCCTTAACTTAATTTTATAAATACTATAGCTACAAATTTAATGAAATTTGTAAAGAAGCACAAACTGAATCTCCCCTGTTATAAAATGTTTGCAGGACTACTTTTCAACTTGTGTATTTCCATTAATTGAGAATGTCATAACCTTATCCATATCTCCCATAATTTTTATATGGTGCTCTACAGCCTTCTGAACAGGCTTCTTATTCTCATAATTCGCAAATCTCTTACTGTAGTAATCTATTGTTTTAACCTTGAAACTTTCAAATTTTTCGCCCGAGACTTTAACGCTGTTCAACAAATCAAGTTCCTCTTCAGCAAGCTTCTTGCCACCAAAAGGTATTTTTAGATATATTATGCTTTCATGCACCATACTCAACAGCTCCAATGTTTTTGAGTTCACAAGAAAGTTTATCCTATCCTCCATTTTTGCAATACCCAAGAAGCCCATTTTGTCTCTATATGCAAAAAATGCTGTTCCATCACCGTTATCAATAAAACTCCACGACGAAGGGGAATCATAAAGTTTTTCTACAACTGAGTATGGGTTATTTCCCCAGATTTGTTTATGCACCTCCCAGAACATCTCTCCATCTTCTTGAGTATCTTTCTCCGATAATTTCTCTGCCACCAGTTTCTCCATTTCAGCCGCAACCTGCTCATTTACATATCCTGATACAAGTTTTCCTTCTACACGGATTGAGTCTTCTCCCTTTTTGTATGATGCATTAGGAATAACTGTCAATTCACCCTTCAACTTCCCTTTTACAACAGTCTGGTTATCCCTCCCTACAAAAAGGTCGGTAAGAATATTGTAAGTATTTTTCTCCTGTGGAAAATCTGCTTTGACTCTGGCCTTGAACCTTTCAATCAAATCTTTTTTATCCCTTTTTGTCATATCCTGATAAAATCCTCTGCTTTTGGCTGTAACAACAACAGAGTCAAGCTCCATAGTAAACACTATAAGAGAATCATAGATACTTTGGGCAAACATTGAACCGGCTTGTAAAAACACTGCCAGTACTATAAGCAACAATTTCTTCATAATAACAAACTGTTTTAAAAAAAACCGACCTAAAAGGGTAAATGATACTCTAGCGTTACTCAAAATCACCCTTTTAAGTCAGTTTCTTATTTATCTGTCTGTTTTACTTAAACCTACTAGTTAGTCAACTTGTGAAGCTCGTCAATAGTGATATCTTTAACATCTAAAGAAACTACGCTCTTAACATATGCAAGAACTTTGTCCTCCTCAGTTTTCTCGTAGATTCTTCTACCCTCTTTCTCGTTTCCAAGAAGAGACTCTGCATATTGGGTCAATTGCTCATCTGGAACATTGTTCAAACCATACATTGCAAACTGGTAACCTGCAATATGTTTGGCAACTGCAAGAACATCCTCTCTTGTAATTTGGATATTTTGCTCTTTGCAAATGTATTGTCTGATAAGTTGCCATCTGAAATCTTTCAAGAATAGAGCAAAGTCTTTCTCAATATCCTCCATAGAGAATTTACCCTCGTTAATGGTGTATAACCATTTTTTCATGAATTGCTCAGGAACTTGAATGTTTGTCTTGTTCAAAAGATACTCTCTTGCATCAAGCATAAATCTGTATGCGCTCTCTTGCTCATACTCTTTTGCAATTCTCTCTGCAATCTTACCCTCGAACTCAGCCTCACTCTTAACCTCGCCCTCACCAAACAATCTGTCATATAGATCTTGGTTTTGCTCAGCCTCAACAAAAGTCTTAACCTCTTTTACTGTTACATTGTATAGAGGGTTAATGTTAGCCAACTCATCTTTAGAAACTTTTAGAAGAGCAGCTCTATCTGTCTCGTTTACAAATGCTTTGTTAACATCAAGCTCAAAGCTGTCACCAGGTTTTTTACCAATGAACAATGCTTTTACATCTGCATCCTCAATTTGTCTTAGAGTAATGTATGTACCCTCAATTTTGGTCTCACCTTGCTCAAGGTCTGCAATAATGAAATCCTCATCTTTAATTACATCCACATTCTCCAATTTGCCAAATTGTTTTAGCATATTAGATTTGTAAGCTTGTTTAGCCTCGTCAGTTACAGTTACATTGTATGAAACAATTTTATCCTCAGCCGACAATTTGAAATCAACTACAGGAGAAAGGGCAGCATCAAATACAAACTCATATACCTCATCATTCTCCCAATCAATTTTCTTTTGTTTGTCCTCACATGGAAGAGGCTCACCAAGAATATTAAGTTTATTCTCTGCAATATAGTTATTGATGCTCTCAGAGATAAGTTGGTTAACTCCCTCTACCAATGCAGACAAACCGTGCATTTTCTCAATTAGAGACATAGGAGCCATTCCTTTACGGAAACCTTTCAACTCTGCTGTTTTTCTGTACTCTTTTAAAGCTTGTTTCTTTTTCTCTTGAGCATCAGCCTTCTCAATATTAACAACCAACTGAAATGTTAAATCGTCAATTTTAATTTGTTCAATTTTCATTTTAGGTCTGTATTTATATATTATTCAATTATTTATCAATCAGTTACACTTGCGCATAAAATAGGGCGCAAATATACGAATTTTTAACAGAAATTACAAAGTCAAACAACATGTTTACAAGCAAATTTGTTATTGTACAAGAAGAAGAAAAACTTTATCTTTGAATGAAAGAAACTAATTATCTAAAACCATATATTATGT
>JAFYMJ010000236.1 GCA_017556665.1 Bacteroidales bacterium | reverse complement strand
TAATTTTCTCATACGCAGCTACAATAGATTTGAACTTCTCCTCAGATGCCCTTTTTACATCCTCTCCCAATGTAGCAACCCTATCGGGATGATGCTTTAAAGCCAGCTTCTTGTACGCCTTCTTCACCTGCTCATCTGTAGCTGTTGGTTCAAGTTCAAGAATCTTATATGCATTCTCTATAGACTCGCCCTCAAACATAGAAAGTATTGAATCGCACTCTGCCTTTGAAACGCCCAAATAAGAGGCAATGTCTCTTATGGCTTTAAGCTCAATCTCACTTACAATCCCGTCAGCTTTTGCAATTCCAACCAAATAGTGCAACAGCTGTAATTTCTGCTCTGCTGTTACATACAGTTTTATTTGTGCACAAACCTCCGGCAAATCAAGCGGTTTTTCAAGTGCTGCCTTAAGAATCTTTAATGAATCTTGCAATGCAGCCTCTCCAAAACTCCTTCTTATAAAATTCTTGACATAATCAAGCTCAGACTTCATTACTTTTTCATCTGCCTTCATTACTGCCGCAGAAAGAACCAGAATAGAGATAAGGAAACTGTTTCTTTGCTCCTGTGCAGAGAATCCCCCTTCTCTTCCCGATGAATATCCTACATTACTTCCTCCCTCCATTCCACTACCAAGCAGGTAACCTATCAACCCACCAAGAGGGCCAAAAAGAGCCCATCCCAATGCACCTGCCAGCCATTTAAAAATTCCCATATGCTATAATAAATTCATTTCTTTTATTACATTCAAAATCTGAGGCAAAACTGCTCTCTTAGAATCAGCAAAGATAGTAAAATCTGAGTATGTAGCTCTCTGCTGGTCACTCCATTGTTTTGACATTCTGTCAAGGACCTGTTCTACAGTTACATTATCTCTTTTTACTACCCTCTCTATCCTTAAATCCATTGGGGCAACAACATTCAACACTTTATCGGCAGTCCCTTTAAAGAATGGTTTCTCCAAAATGATAGCAGACTCAAACAGAACAAACTTCTTATCTCTCATAACATTCTGCTGCTCACTTTTCCACTTGTTGAAATCCCTCAATACAGCCGGATGGACAAGTTGTTCAACCCTCTCTAGCAAACTTCTGTCTTTAAAAATCTTTGATGCAACAACAGCTTTACTTAGTTTGCCATTATTGATTATATCATTTCCCAGCAATTGCACCATTCCACACAGCAGCTGATTATCTGAATCATAAAGCTCTTTGGCTCTTGCATCTGAATAATATACAGGATAACCAAGTTTGCTGAACACATTTGCCACATAGCTTTTGCCACTGCCTATTCCACCTGTACATGCCAATGTTTTAACATTTCCCATAACCATCTAGAATAGACATTCAACAAATTTTGGTTCTATGCTGTAGTAGATTATCTCCTTTGGATATTTTACAACCTCAGGTTTGTTAATGCTGCTCTCCTGCGACTTATGATAATCCAGTGCCACTTCAAAATCTTTATCAGTAAAAGGCTTGGCGTTTTCAAACTGTACCCTGTAACGTAATTTTACATTTTTTGGCCATATAAGCATTTTATAGTTTGAAGGGGCATTAATAAGTGACACAGGAATTTCTATTGAGCTTTCCACATACCTTACAACCTTCTGTGCATAATATATCTCCTCATTTGACAATCTTACACCCTCAATTTCCACAAGCTTTATTACACCATTAAAGGACTCATCCACATCTGTGAGCCTTAATGCAGAGGTTGAGACACTCTCTATTTCCGCTATCAGGTCATCATCGCCGTACACATATACAGAGTCTGGAGACAATACCATATCACCTGTTGCCATATACTGTGATGCATATGAAATTGTAGCAGGCACAATTACCGGAACCTTTTTGTTAGATTGCACAGGAATATCAAAAAACAATGTATCTGTAGCAAAATCATCTATCTGCATTGAAACACCTATTGCATCCTGGATACGCTGTTTTACATCGTCTGTCAACAGATAGAACAAATTGTCTGAATCCTTGTATTTTTTCAGATATTTTTCATTGAGATTCTCCAACAATATCACATTGTCATCAGATATATTGTTCTCCATTATCTTGAATCCCGATATATTGGCATTTATATAAAGCTCTGCAGTAGAGGTAGCACTATTGGCCCTTCCGCTAAGGTTTGTGGTTATACTTACCCAATATTTGAGATATGCAGAGTAATTCTCTGTAAGTCTTACAATACTCCACATAAAAAAAGCCAAAAGAAGAGAGATAACAAGAATTATCCAGTTACTCCCCCCTTTTGCAAAGTACTCTTTAATTTTATGAATATAATCCTTAAACATTGTTATTTTGCAGGAACATCACTCATATCCTTAACAATTGCACTTTTGTCAATTCTAAGTTTTACATTTGCATCAACCTCTACAAGTACATATTTCTCCTTAATCTCTGCAACAGTACCATAGATACCACCAATTGTAACAACTTTATCCCCTTTCTTTAATGAATTTCTGAATTTCTCAATCTCTTTTTGTTTCTTTTGTTGAGGACGGATCATAAAGAAATACATTACGCCAAAAATAGCAACCATCATCAAAAGGAAACTCCAATTGCTACCAGCCTGTTGTCCTGCTGCTGCCTGTAATACAAAAAATGTGTTCATGTTTATAAATATGTTATTTTAATTTTAAATTCAAATATAATAATTATCCTACAAGTCCCCTGCCACTTTTTACAATTTTTCCATCTTTGTTCATTTGCCCTATTATCTTATCCAAAAGGCCATTCACAAAGACTTTACTGTTTGGAGTACTGTAATATTTTGATATCTCCACATATTCGTTTATTGTAACCTTTAGAGGAATTGTCTCAAAATATACAGCCTCTGTAATACCCTGTACTATAAGTGCAATGTCGGTTGCAACCAATCTGTCTGAATCCCAGTTAGATACACTGTCATATACCAGCTGGCTATACTCCTGCGATTTAATGAATGATTGGGTAAGCAATCTTAAAGCAAACTGTCTGTCCTCTTCTTTAAGGAAAGTTGAAGGTACAGTAACAAACTTTTTCTTTGCTATTGTATCAAGATTCTTGGTTATGGTATTAATGACATATGCAAGATCATCCATCCATAAAATGCTTGAATCCTCAAGAATATCCTCCAAAAGCTGGTTATCTTCCAACTCTTGCTCGTATATGGTCTTTACAAGATTTATATCCTCCTCCAGACTTCTGCTGGAATTCTCCATATACTCCTTATAGTAATCAATGGATAAAATACTGCTATAGAGTTTTTTAAAAAATGAATCGTGTTCTCACCAAAGAAGACCTTTCTTTGCACACATATTTCCAAAAGCTGTATCCTCTTCCAAAATTTTAATAAACTCGTTCTCTACAAATTTCTTGTTAGGATTAGCCTCTTGCTCTGTTGGACGGTATTTGTTAAGACCAGCATCTATTTTTGCATTAGCTACATTTTTAAGAGCCACAGGCAAACCCAATAAAAAAGAGTACAGGTCAACTGTCTTATCGCATGATGCCAATAATTCTTTCTCCATTTGCTGCAATGAATCACTGCCAGCAGAAATTTTACCAAACAACACTTTAAAAACCTTTACCCTTATTAATCTTCTTGAAAGCATATCAAATAATTTTAAAATATTTTGCAAATATAGGTTATTAGCCTCAAAAATTTATTTTATATTTGTAAAACTTTTTAAAACAAATAAAGAAAAATTATGTATTTCGAGGATTATGACAATGCAGGAGCGCAAGAGCGCAATGGTGATGATGTTTATTCTAAACCAGTGAGAGCAGGTAAGAGAACTTATTTCTTTGATGTAAAAGCTACAAAAAGTAATGATTACTATCTTACCATTACAGAAAGTAAAAGAAGAATAGACAAAGATGGAAGATTTGTCTACGACAAACACAAAATTTTCCTTTACAAAGAGGATTTTGAGAAATTCATGGAAGGATTGGAAGATGCAATTGGTGTGGCAAGAAATGCTGTGAATGGTGTTTTACCCCAAGATTGAAGATGAAAATCTGACATAATGAAAAAAGAGACTCGTTTGTAGTCTCTTTTTTTTGTTTCTTTTCT
>JAFYMJ010000235.1 GCA_017556665.1 Bacteroidales bacterium | reverse complement strand
TAAATAAAACCACTAAATTTGTTGCTCACGATGAGAAAAACGAGTGCAGCGAGGGAGATACAGTGAGAATTATGGAGACTCGTCCATTGAGTAAATCTAAATGCTGGAGATTAGTAGAAATCGTAGAAAAAGTTAAATAAGCCATGATACAACAAGAATCAAGATTAATGGTAGCAGATAACAGCGGTGCAAAGGAGGTTCTTTGTATTCGTGTGTTGGGCGGTACTCGCCGTCGCTACGCTGGTGTTGGAGACAAGATTGTAGTTGCTGTAAAGAGTGCAATCCCTGGTGCTGATGCTAAGAAAGGCTCAGTTTCTAAAGCTGTAGTAGTTCGTACTAAGAAAGAGATTCGTCGTGCAGATGGCTCTTACATTAGATTTGATGAGAATGCTTGTGTTCTTTTGAACAACCAAGGTGAGGTTCGTGGAACTCGTATCTTTGGCCCAGTTGCTAGAGAGTTACGCGACAACTATATGAAAATTGTTTCCTTAGCTCCAGAGGTATTATAATAATAAGGAATAGTATTATGAATAAGAAGTTACATATTAAGAAAGGCGATATGGTTTTTGTAAACGCTGGTAACTCTAAAGGTAAAACTGGAAAAGTTCTAGCTGTTGATACAACTAAAAACCGCGCAACTGTAGAGGGTCTTAACATGATTAGCAAGCATACTAAGCCTAATGCACAAAACCCACAAGGTGGTATTGTAAAACAAGAGGCTGGTATTCATATTTCTAACTTACAAGTTGTAGATCCTGCTAAGGGCGGCCCTACTAAAATTGGCCGTAAACTTAACGAAAAAGGTAAATTGGTTCGTTACGCTAAAAAATCTGGGGAGGAAATCAAATAATGGCAAAAGTGGCAAATACAGCTGCTCCTGCAGCTCAAGTTAAAGTAGAGGGTTATGTGCCTACTCTTCAAAAGAAATACAAAGAAGAGATTGTTGCCAAATTGATGAAAGAGTTTGGCTATAAAACTGTAATGCAAGTTCCTGCTTTGGAGAAAATCACTATCAACCAAGGTATGGGTCAAGCTACTCAAGATAAAAAACTTATTGAGGTTGCACAACAAGAGCTTACAACTATCACTGGTCAAAAAGCTATGTTGACTTACTCTAAGAAAGATATCTCAAACTTCAAACTTCGTAAAGGTATGCCTATTGGCGTTAAAGTTACTTTGCGTGGTACTAAAATGTATGAGTTCTTAGAGAGACTAATTGCAGTTTCACTACCTCGTATTAGAGATTTCAAAGGTATCAACCAAAAATTGGATGGTAGAGGAAACTACACTTTAGGTGTTAAAGAGCAAATCATTTTCCCAGAGATTGATATTGATAAAATCACCAAAGTTCTTGGTATGGAGATTACTTTTGTAACTACTACTGAGAAAGACGAGGAGGCTTATGCACTTCTTCGCGAGTTTGGTTTGCCTTTTAAAAAATAATACGAACAATCTAAAGAGAATAGAGAATGGCAAAAGAATCAATGAAAGCACGCGAGGTGAAACGCGCTAAGCTATGTGCTAAATATGCAGAGAAACGCAAACAACTAAAAGAGGCTGGTGATTACGCAGCTCTTGATAAATTACCTAAAAACTCTAGCCCAGTACGTCTTCACAACAGATGTTCACTTACTGGTAGACCAAAAGGTTATATGCGTATCTTTGGTATTAGCCGTATTCAGTTCCGCGAAATGGCTAGCAAAGGTTTAATTCCTGGCGTTCACAAGGCAAGCTGGTAGAAATATTAAAGGGGTGCACTTTTTAGTGCACACCTTTCTTACATATTATTAAAAAAAGTATTAACATTGGATATCGGGCTTCTGAAATATGGAGTCGATTTCTAAAAAAAACAATTTAAAAATGACTGATCCAATAGCAGACTTTTTGACAAGAATCCGTAATGCTTATTTAGCAGGACACAAAATTGTCGAGATTCCATCGTCAAAGATGAAAGTAGAGATGACCCGCGTTCTTCATGAGAAGGGTTACATCTTAAGTTACAAAGTTGTTGAGGGTACTCCTGGCAACACAATCAAAATTGCTCTAAAATATCATCCTGAGAGCAAAAAAGCAGCAGTTAAAAAAATTATTCGTGTTAGTAAACCTGGTCTAAGACAATACACAGGCGTTGCAGAGATGCCAAGAGTATTGAACGGCTTGGGTATTGCTATTTTGTCAACTAACAAAGGTATTATCACAGACAAAGAGGCTAGAACTCTAAATGTAGGTGGTGAGGTTCTTTGCTATGTTTACTAGTAGATTACTGTACAATAAAACTTTTTAACTAAAAATTAATCTTTAATTATTAACACAATTTATTTCTATGTCAAGAATAGGAAAATTACCTGTAAGCCTTCCACAAGGAGTAACAGTTACAGTTGATAACGGTAATGTGGTTAAGGTCAAAGGCCCTCTTGGTGAGTTGGCACAAAAAGTTGATGCTGACATTAAAGTTGCTGTAGAGGGAGGCGTAGTGACTGTTTCAAGACCTACAGATCAACCGCGCCATCGCTCACTACACGGTTTATATCGTGCTCTTATTAACAACATGGTTGTTGGTGTATCAACAGGATATACTATCAAACAAGAGCTAGTAGGTGTAGGTTTCCGTGTAGAGGTTAAAGGCCAAATCCTAGAGTTCAGCCTTGGTTTCTCACACGATATTCACTTTGAGCTTCCAAAAGAGGTTAAAGGTGAGGCTGAGCCTGTAAAGAAAGGTGCTAACCCAATTTTAGTTCTTAAAAGTGCCGATAAACAATTGTTAGGCATGGTAGCAGCTAAGATTCGTTCGTTACGTAAACCTGAGCCATACAAAGGTAAAGGTATTAAGTTTGTTGGTGAACAACTTCGTCGTAAGGCTGGTAAATCGGCTGGCGCTAAATAATAAGGAGAAGGATTTATGGCTATTAATAAAATTGAAAGAAAGAAAAGAATACATTATCGCATTCGTAAAGTGGTTAATGGCACAGCTCAAAAACCTAGAATGTGTGTATTTAGAAGTAACAGTCAAATTTACGTGCAGCTAATTGACGATGTTAATGGAGTTACTTTGGCAGCTGCATCATCACTTGATAAAGCAATTGCAGAGCAAGCTGCTGGCAAAACTAAAACTGAGGTTGCTGCTTTAGTTGGTAAAGCTGCTGCTGAGCGTGCACTTGCAAAAGGTATCTCAGAGGTTTGTTTCGACCGTGGAGGTAACTTGTATCATGGTAGAGTAAAAAGTTTAGCTGATGCCGCTCGTGAGGGTGGACTTAAATTCTAAGAGACTATGGCAAATATGAATGTAAAAAATGGTAAAACTACCGAACTAGAGCTTAAAGATAGACTAGTTGCAGTAAGAAGAGTTACTAAAGTAACAAAAGGTGGTCGTCACTTCAGTTTTGCAGCTATAGTTGTTGTAGGCGATGAGAATGGTGTTGTTGGTTATGGCTTAGGTAAAGCTAACGAGGTTACAACTGCTATTTCTAAAGGAATTGAGGACGCAAAGAAAAATCTTGTAAAAGTTCCTCTTAACAAGAGAACTATTCCACATGAGCAATCTGCTAAATTTGGTGGAGCAAGTGTATTTATGAAACCAGCAGCTGAGGGTACCGGAGTAAAAGCGGGTGGTGCGATGCGTGCAGTATTTGAGTCTGTAGGCGTTCACGATGTCCTAGCAAAATCTAAAGGTTCTTCAAACCCTCACAACTTAGTTAAAGCAACTGTTGCTGCTCTTGCAGAGATGAGAGATGCTTACACTATTGCAGGTTTAAGAGGTGTACACATGAACAAAGTATTTAACGGATAAGGAGGATAAGATTATGGCAAAAGTTAGAGTTACTCAAATTAAAAGTAAAAACGGAGCTTCTCAAAAGCAAATTGCATGTTTGCAATCTTTAGGTATCCGCCGTATCAGACACTCTGTAGAGTTAGAGCTTACTCCAGTATACAAAGGTATGATCGAGAAAGTTCTACACCTTGTTAAAGTAGAAGAAATCAACTAATTAAGCAGATTTTACAATGAAATTAAATACATTAAAACCTCAAGCAGGTTCTATAGGTAGAGAGAAAAGAATTGGTCGTGGTGAGGGTTCTGGTCATGGTGGTACATCTACTCGTGGTCACAAAGGAGCTCAATCTCGTTCTGGTTACTCTCGTAAATTAGGTTTCGAGGGAGGTCAGATGCCTATTCAAAGACGTCTGCCTAAATTTGGATTCAACAATCCTAATAGAGTAGAATACAAAGCTGTTAATCTTTCTAGCTTACAAGCATTAAGCGAGAAAACAGGTCTTACAACAATTACTGTAGATGTTATGATCGATAACGGTCTAATTTCTAAAAAAGATTTAGTTAAAGTATTAGGTAATGGCGAGTTGACTGTAAAACTAGATGTTACCGCAAATGCTTTCTCTAAAACAGCTGTTGCTAAGATAGAGGCAGTTCAAGGTACTACAACTCTAATCTAATTTTATAATGAAAAAATTAATTGACACAATTAGAAATATTTTCAAAATTGAAGAGTTGCGCAATAGAATCGTTTATACAATTCTATTGTTGGTAGTCTATCGCTTGGGCTCATTTGTAGTACTTCCAGGTATAGATCCAACACAACTTGCAAATCTAGAGGCACAAGCTTCAGAGGGTTTGTTAGGCTTGCTTAACATGTTCTCCGGTGGTGCTTTTGGTAATGCTTCAATTTTTGCACTAGGTGTAATGCCTTACATCTCTGCATCAATTGTTATTCAACTTTTGGGAATTATGGTTCCATATTTTCAAAGACTACAACGCGAGGGCGAGAGTGGTCGTAGAAAGATGAACCAATGGACCAGATATTTGACAATTGCAATTCTTGCACTTCAAGGCCCAGCGTACTTGACAAACTTGCATGCGCAATTGCCAGAGTCAGCTTTCCTAATTAAAGGATTTTCATTTAACTTCTTTGCAACTATAGTTCTTATTGGTGGTACTATGTTCATTATGTGGTTAGGTGAGAGAATTACAGACCGCGGCTTAGGAAATGGTATTTCTCTAATCATCATGGTTGGTATTATTGCAAGACTTCCTTATGCATTAGCAGCAGAGGTTGGTACAAGATTCAGCCAAACCACAGGTAGTGCCCTAATGCTGATTGTAGAGTTGATTATTCTGTTCTTGGTATTTGTTGCAACTATTGCATTGGTACAAGGTACAAGAAGAATCCCTGTACAATACGCTAAAAGAATTGTTGGAAACAAACAATATGGTGGAGTTCGTCAATACATTCCGTTAAAGATAAATGCAGCAGGTGTTATGCCAATTATCTTTGCTCAAGCATTGATGTTGTTCCCAATTATATTTGCAAGCTTTGATGCTACCCGTGGATTAGCCGCCACTCTAGGTAACTACACAGGCTTCTGGTATAACTTCATATTTGGATTCCTAGTTGTTGCGTTTACTTACTTCTACACCGCAGTAACAGTAAACCCAACCAACATGGCGGAGGAGATGAAAAAGAATGGCGGTTTCATCCCTGGCATTAAGCCAGGTAAGAAAACTGCTGAGTATCTAGACAGTGTTATGTCGCGCATTACATTCCCAGGTTCTATTTTCCTAGCACTTGTAGCAATTATGCCGGCATTCGCAATGAAACTTGGTATCAACAACCAGTTTGCCCAATTCTATGGCGGTACAAGTTTGTTGATCCTTGTAGGAGTTGTACTTGATACTTTACAACAGATAGAGAGTTATCTGTTAATGCGCCACTACGACGGTTTAATGAAGACAGGACGTCTAAAAGGCCGTTCGGGTATGTAAAAATTTTGATAGTTCTTTGTAATGTTAAGACTTAAGACAAGCGAGGAGATAGCAATCCTTAAAGAGAATGCCATTTTGGTGTCAAAAACATTGGCTGAGGTTGGCAAGTTGATTGAACCAGGTGTTACAACCAAAAAGTTGAATGACGTAGCCGAGCAATTTATAAGAGACAATGGTGCAGTACCAGGCTTCTTGAATTATGGTGGTTTCCCTTACACTTTATGTATCTCTGTAAATGATGTTGTGGTTCATGGATTTCCAAGCAACTACACTTTAAAGGATGGAGATATTGTATCGGTAGATTGTGGAACTATTTATAAAGGATTCTATGGTGATTCCGCATATACTTTTCCAGTAGGAAATATAGATGAAGAAACAGCCAAACTTTTAAAAGTTACAAAAGAATCCCTATCTTTGGGGGCACAAAAGGCAGTAGCCGGTAACAGAATAGGAGATATTGGCAATGCTATTCAAAAATATGTGGAACAATTTGGTTTCTCTGTAGTTAGAGAGATGGTAGGACATGGAATTGGAAAAAATCTTCATGAGTCTCCAGAAGTTCCAAATTATGGAAAACCAGGGCATGGGAAAAAATTGGCAGATGGTATGGTTATATGCATTGAGCCAATGATCAATGCCGGTAAAAAAGATATTTACCTTGCTCCCGACGGATGGTCGGTATGTACTGTGGACAGAAAAAAATCAGCTCACTTTGAGTGGATGGTAGCAGTTCATAACGGGGCACCAGAAGTTTTAACTACATTTGATTATATCGAAACATTAAATAAATTTTAAATTATAAGGAATATATGTCAAAACAAGCTGCTATAGAAAAAGATGGAACAATTATTGAGGCATTATCAAATGCTATGTTCAGAGTAGAGCTAGATAATGGCCATGTAATTATTGCTCACATTTCTGGTAAGATGAGAATGCACTACATTAAAATTTTACCAGGCGATAAAGTAAGAGTTGAGATGTCACCTTATGATTTAACAAAAGGAAGGATTTCTTTCAGATATAAATAAAAACTAACAACAATGAAAGTAAAAGCATCCATTAAAAAGCGTAGTGAGGATTGCAAAATTGTAAAACGCAAAGGTCGTTTATATGTTATTTGCAAAAAGAATCCTAAATTCAAAATGCGCCAAGGATAATTTCTAATTTGTAAACTATAAAAGAAACAAATAATTATGGCACGTATAGCCGGAGTAGATTTACCAAAAAACAAACGTGGAGAGATAGGTTTGACCTATATCTTTGGAATTGGTCGCAGTTCTGCCCAAAAAATCCTAAGTAAAAACGGTATTGATTTCAGTATCAAGGTGCAAGATTGGACAGATGACCAAATCGCTGCAATTAGAGCAACAATTGCAGAAGAGTATAAAATAGAGGGCGAGCTTCGTTCTGCTATTCAAATGAATATCAAACGTCTTATGGACATTGGATGCTACAGAGGTATCCGTCATAGACTTGGTCTTCCAGTAAGAGGACAAAGCACTAAGAACAATGCCCGTACCCGTAAAGGTAAGAAGAAGACAGTAGCTAACAAGAAGAAAGCAACTAAATAATAGAACCTAAGAATATGGCAAAGAAAACAGTATCTAATAAAAAGAGAGTTGTTAAAGTTGATGCTTATGGCGAGGCTCATATCTCTTCAACATTCAACAACGTAATTGTGACTTTAACTAATAGCTTGGGACAAGTTATCAGTTGGTCTTCTGCTGGTAAAATGGGATTCAGAGGTTCTAAAAAGAACACTCCATATGCAGCTCAAGTTGCTGCAGCAGATTGTGCTAAAGTAGCTTTTGATTTAGGATTACGTAAAGTTAAGGCTTACGTTAAAGGCCCTGGTGCTGGTCGTGAGTCAGCTATCCGTACTATTCACGGTGCAGGTATTGAGGTAACTGAGATCGTTGACGTTACTCCACTTCCACACAACGGTTGTAGACCAAAAGGTCGCCGTAGAGTATAATTCCTAATAATTTAAAAAGTTAATAAATATGGCAAGATATACTGGGCCTACTACTAAAATCGCCCGCAAATTTGGAGAACCAATTTTTGGTCCCGATAAAAACTTTGAACGCAGAAACTATCCTCCAGGACAACATGGTTTGGCTAGAAAAAGAAAAAAATCTTCTGAGTATGGCGTTCAATTAAAAGAGAAACAAAAAGTAAAATATTCATACGGCTTATTAGAGAGACAATTCCGTAACCTATACGAGAAAGCCGCTAAGATGAAAGGTAAAACTGGTGATAACCTACTTTTATTGTTAGAGGCTCGTCTAGACAACCTAGTTTACAGATTGGGTATTGCTCCTACAAGAGCTGCTGCTAGACAATTGGTTAGCCACTGTCACATTGTGGTAAATGGTGAGCTTTGCAGCATTCCTTCAACTCACATCAAACCAGGTGATGTTATTGGAGTTAGAGAGAGATCTAAGAGCTTAGAGGTTATTCAAAACAGTGTAGCTGCTTCAGCTAACAAATATTCTTGGTTAGAGTGGGATTCTAACTCATTCTCAGGTAAATTCTTGAATGTACCAGAGAGAACAGAGATCCCTGAACCTATTAACGAGCAGCTTATAGTTGAGTTGTACTCTAAATAATGCTTGCTTATAAGCGTAACACTAATAAAAATTAATTACAATGGCAATTTTAGCATTTCAAAAACCGGATAAGGTAATAATGCTCGATTCAACCGAGACCTTTGGTAAATTTGAGTTCAGACCACTTGAGCCTGGCTATGGTATTACAATCGGTAACGCGTTGCGTAGAATATTATTATCATCACTTGAGGGTTTTGCTATCACTTCAATCAAAATTCAAGGTGTAGACCATGAGTTTGCAACAATCCCTGGCGTTATTGAAGGCGTAGTTGATATCGTTCTAAATTTAAAACAAGTGCGTTTTAAAAGAATGGTAGAGGGAGAGGATAGCGAAGTGGTAACTGTAACTGTTAGTGGTAAGCAAGATTTTACAGCAGAGGATATTTCAAAGAGTCTATCATCATTCAAAGTTCTTAACCCAGAGCTTCACATCTGCTCTATGGAGCCATCAGTTCAATTGACTATTGAGCTTAAAATTGGCAAAGGTAGAGGTTTTGTGCTAGCAGAGGAGAATAAAGTGGAGGATGCTCCATTTGGAACAATTGCAATTGATTCTATATTTACTCCTATCAAGAACGTTATGTTCAATGTTGAGAACTGGCGTGTTGAGCAAAAGACAGACTATGAGAAATTGAATCTAGAGATTACAACAGATGGTTCAATTCATCCAAAAGAGGCTTTGAAAGAGGCTGCTAAGATTTTGATCCATCACTTTATGTTGTTCTCTGATGAGAAAATTAGTTTAGAGACAGCTCCAGAAGTTGTTAGCAACGAGTTAGATGAGGAGTCATTGCGTATGCGTCACCTTCTTCTAACCAAGTTATCTGATATGGAGTTATCGGTGAGAGCACTTAATTGTTTAAAAGCTGCTGACATTGAGACTTTTGCAGATCTTGTTTCGCACCAACGTGCTGAGCTTATGAAGTTCAGAAACTTTGGAAAGAAATCGTTAACAGAGATAGATATGTTAATTGATAGACTAAAACTATCATTTGGCATGGATGTTACCAAGTATAATATTGAAAAAAAGTAATAAAAAATGAGGCATAATAAGTCATTTAACCATTTAGGAAGAAAAAGTGGTCACCGTAAAGCTATGTTGGCCAATATGGCTTCTTCACTGTTGCTTCACAAACGTATTGAGACTACACTTGCTAAAGCAAAAGCTCTTAGAATGTATGTTGAGCCGCTTATCACTAAATCAAAAGAGGATAGCACTCACTCAAGACGTATTGTATTCAGCTATTTAAAACAAAAAGAGGCTGTAACCGAGCTATTTAGAACAATTGCTCCAAAAATCGCTGAGCGTCCAGGAGGATACACTCGTATTCTTAAAACTGGTTTCCGTGTAGGTGATGCTGCTGATATGGCAATTATTGAGTTAGTAGATTTCAATGAGGCAGCACTTGCTTCAGCTCCTAAGAAAGAGGCTAAAAAATCAACTACTCGTAGAAGCCGTGGTAAAAAAGCTGCTGCTGCAGAGGAGACTGCTCCAGTTGCTGAGGAGAAAGCTGAGTAATTTTCACGTTACCATAAAAGTTAAGCCCTGTAACAAAAGTTGCAGGGCTTATCTCTTTTTATAGGTATATACACCTCTCTGATCTTATCTCTTTTTATAGGTATATTACACCTCTCTGATCTTATCTCTTTTTATAGGTATATTACACCTCTCTGATCTTATCTCTTTTTATAGGTATATTACACCTCTTTGATCTTATTTCTTTTTGTAGTACGAGTCCAGAATTTCTTGAATTGTATCCTGACATGCACCACATGTAGTTCCGGCTTGAGTAGCATCACCAACTTCCTCTACTGTTTTAAGCCCTTTTTTCTCTATAGCTTCAATTATTTGGCCATAGGTTATACTATTGCATACGCAAACAATATCTTTATCTTTCATAATCTGTATATATATAATGTAAAATTCATATATATAACCACACAGATTAGAAAAAGTTTAGATTTTATCTTTTAATAATTTCAAATAAAGCATTCGACAGTTGGTCCGGACAAGAGGTAGTTTTATTTCCGCAACATATACCTTTAAGTCTTTGCATAGCCTCTTTTGCAGGCATTCCTTTTATTAGTGCTCCCAATCCTTGTGTGTTGCCGCTGCAACCTCCAAAAAATACAACATCCTGTACAATGTTGTTGCTGTCCACTTTTATAGTAATAAATCTGGAACAAACACCAGATGGAGCATACTCCAATATTTTTTCTCCTGATGAACTTTGTGAGAATGAAATAATATTTTGAGAATTATCTTGCATAAGTAAAAAATTTTGGGGCAAAGATAGTATAAAAACAAAAAAGCTGGCCCATTTGCCAGCAATCTTGTATTAACCTTAATTATATATACCTACATATTTAAGATAAGCAAAAACTTTGCCATACTATCTTTTTCTTTGTTTTCCCGATAAACTTTTTTCTTTTGTAATAATTCTCTTACTTTTTTAGCCCTATTTAGAGAGTGTAAGCAATATTTTTCATAAATATTTTAAAAATTTTCAAAAAAATTTGGTGATAGAGAAAAGTTGTCTATCTTTGCAGTCCCAAAACGGGAAAGTTCATTGACAAGATTGAAAGACAAGCAGCATACATAGCAATATGTATGGGATATTTAGAAAATATCCAGAGCGTAAATTCCTTTAATAAAAGAATAGGAAAGAGTTACAGGACGAGCTAATAATTTAAAATAATAGATATATACAATGAAGAGTTCGATC
>JAFYMJ010000234.1 GCA_017556665.1 Bacteroidales bacterium | reverse complement strand
CAGGAGGGAAAAACCCAGGGCGCAACAATTCATAGTAAGGGACTTTACTTTTGAATCAATAAGCAGGGTGCTTAAATCAAATCCTATAGGAATCTGTGTTCATGCAGACGAACTTAAAGGATGGATTGAATCTTTTAATAAATACAGGAATTCTGGTGGAGATCTTGAGCAATGGCTTACCCTCTTTAATGGATCTCCTATTGTAGTCAACAGGAAATCGCAGGATGATATAATATGCATATCAAATCCCTTTGTAAGTGTAATAGGCTCCATGCAGCCAGGTATATTGGCCAAAGTATTTAGAGGAGATAAGAAAGAAGATGGATTTCTACCCAGAATTCTGTTTGTAAACAATTCCTCGTATAGCCAGCCAATGTTATGGAAAGATGAAGACCTCCCAATAACTGCACCTACAGATTGGGAACATATCCTGTTTCAAATTATTGAAAAGGCAAAACCTTACAAAAAATCTTTGTCAGCAATTGAATACAATCTGCATAAACTTGCATGGGGAGAATTGAAGGAGTGGCAAAATGATAAAGAGAGGGAACTGACAGGAAAAGGATCCAATAGTGATATTGAAATTTTCAGGAAGATCCAGGACTATGCTCTGAGATTCTGTATTCCCATACATACTTTGAGAGAAATTACCAACGAGATAGAAGAATCTTTGATCATAGATCCCTATACAGCACTTAAGGCTACCCATATTGCTGAGTATTTTTTTGCTACAGCAAGGGAAGCGTATGCCCATATAGAATCTGGAGGATTCCCGGATGCCGGTATCTTTCATAATTTCATGGCATCGCTTCCTACAATTTTCAGTACTCAGCAAGCTTTATCTATGGGTGCTGCTATGGGATTGTCGCGCAGAACAATCTTCCGCTATCTCGATACCGACAGGTTTTATCCGTTCCTCTCCAAACTGAAACAAGGAATGTATGAAAAGAAATTGTGATGGCACTTGACACTTTGACACTTTCCCTGTTACAGATACCCGTAGGGCACAAAATGCCAAAGTGCCAAGTGCCACGCATGTTAAAATTGTAAAACAATGGATTTGGCCTCTTTCTCCCTGGTACCGTTGCATTTCACCACCGGGGAAATGCGGTCACTAAAGCAGAATATTGAACCATTCTGCTTTTCCTGGAGAAGAGCCCAAATCAGCGGGCTATGAAATTGCCCTAACTCAGTAGGGCAATTTGCAGGCAAACAACCCTATGAGCGGGGAGTAAGCCCCCTCGACCCCTTGCGGCAAATTCAAAATCCGGGGCCCGGCTACGCTCCCAAATTTTTAATTTTTAGCAAAATGTCAAATTACACAGTAATTCACATAGAAAAGCGACCGGTTATATCGGCCACTTTAGAAAAGCACATCACAAGGGAGAATGTGATGTACACAGATGGGTTCAGACTGGTCTCTGTTTTTGTTCCCGACAATGCACAACCAGAAAGAACCTGCTTGAACAAAGAATATATGAGCAGGAAATATGTTGATGAGAACGGACGTTCCAAAACATACACCCTGCAGCAGATGATAAACAAAAGGATATCTGAATGCGGCATAAAAGTAAGGAAAGGGCAATCCAGATCTCTGGAAATTATTTTTGGAGGAAGTCCTGAAGCTCTATCCTCCCTATCTCCAGAGCAATTGGACCAATGGGCCAAAGACACCATTGAATGGGCCAAAAATGAATGGGGTACAGAGAATGTGATGTATGCCGCCCTGCATATGGATGAATCAACCCCACATCTGCACCTGATTGTTGTCCCCATTGTTAAAGGGGTAAGCCGCAGAAGTGCCAACAAAGCGGCTCAAGATTCCAAAAAAGGGATAGAGAGGAAATCCTACAGCAAGGATCCACAGAAATTAAGATTAAGTGCAAATGATGTATACACAAAATCCAGGCTTTATGGCTATCATACTTCCTATGCAAAAATTGTCGGGAAGAAATACGGTCTGCAGAGGGGGATTCGTGCAGAGGCAGGTTCTGTGAAAAAGCACCAATCTTCCATTGAATATAACAGGGCACTGGAAAATGAAACCAGGGTAAAAGAGAGAAGAATTGAAGGACTGGATGAAGCTATAGCTGAGAGGGAAAACATAATAAGGGAACTTCAAAAACAGGAAGCCCAAACTGGAGCAGTTCTATCCGCCAAACTGGAAGAACTGGAATCAGGTGCCGGAGAATTCACCCCTCCAAAAAAAGGATTCCTGGGGTACAGGACCGAGGATGTAGAAAAGTACATTGCCGCCACCCAACAGGCCCTGGCAATAAAGGAACCTGCAATGCTCCACGCCAACACCAAACAAATAATGCGGATTATAGATGATCTGCGAACCCAACAAGCCAGAGACAAGAGAGAGATAAACAAAATCCTCTCCTCCCCAGATCTTCTAAAAAGGTGGCAGGCTAAGCTGGAGAAAAAAGAAAAACTTAAACAGATGAGACAGGAGAGGAAACAATCGTATTGAGTCAAGGTAATACTTATAATTATTGCTGCTCTGCCGTTCTTGAGCAGCAGTAATTTAGGTTGTTAAGATTTTAAAATTCAAGGTTTGGAGGTTGCTCTGTATTCATTTGGTAGTAGCTTATTACAGCCTTCAAATTGCGAATAAATGGATACTGACCAAAGCATACATCATATTTATCAAGAACTCTTGCCTCTGCAATATTCATATTTTCCTCTAACTGCTTACAAATTTGAAACAGATAATTATCGCTACTTCTAAAAATATCTTCTTTTAAAGTTTTTTATAGTTTAGTTAATTTTTCAAATTTCCAATAGAAACAACATATACGCCATCTTCACGAATATAAGATAATTCTGATGCTGTTAAT
>JAFYMJ010000021.1 GCA_017556665.1 Bacteroidales bacterium | reverse complement strand
GGCACAATCTGGAAGAATTTCTCTAATTTTTTGAACCCTTTCAAGATATTTTGCCCTATCATACTTTCTGTTCATTTTCTCAAGCATCACATCACTTCCAGACTGTACAGGCAAATGGATGTGGTTACAGATATTAGGATACATTGCCATAGTGTACAACACTCCATTACCCATATCCTTTGGATGCGATGTAGAAAATCTGACTCTTAATTCAGGGCTTATAAGTGCAACAAGTTCAAGCAGTTGGGCAAAATTAACCTCTTCTGATGGATTCTCCTTATTTACCCATTTGTAAGAATCAACATTCTGACCCAAAAGTGTAATCTCTTTATACCCGTTATTAAAAAGTTCCTGAGCTTCCCTTACAATACTGTGCGGATCCCTGCTCCTCTCCCTACCTCTTGTATAAGGTACAACACAATAAGAACACATCTTGTTGCAGCCTCTCATAATTGAGACAAAAGCAGAAACGCCATTCTTATCCATTCTAACAGGAGAAATGTCTGCATAAGTCTCCTCGGCCGACAACATTGTATTTATTTGTTTTTCTCCACTTCTTAGTCCGTCCAAAAGTTTTGCAATATCACGGTATGTATCGGGACCTGCTACAATATCTACAGCAGGATGCTTTAAAAGTTCATCCTTAAGTCTTTCTGCCATACAGCCCAACACTCCTACCACCACATCCTTTCTTTTCTTTTTCTCCTGAAGAAAAACATCCAGTCTTCCCCAAATCCTCTGCTCTGCGTTATCCCTTATGGAACAAGTATTTACCAAAATTACATTGGCTTTGTTTATGCTGTCACACAAAGAATACCCAGCCTGCTGCAACATGGCCAGAACAACCTCACTGTCATTAACATTCATCTGACACCCGTATGTCTCAATAAAGACTTGAGGCACTTCACTATTTAAAACGGGTTTAACAGAACTATATTTGTTTGTCATTTTATAATAATCTTTGTACAAAGATAAGTTTTTTAATAGTTTTGCAAAATGAGAAAGATTATAATTATACTCTTGTTTGTGGCACTTTGCCTTGGTTCTTGTGCAAAATATCAGAAAGTTGAGATAAACAACATTTCTGTAGCAGACTTTAGCGCAGATCTTCCAAAGGCTACAATTTCCCTTACCCTAAATACAGAACTCAACAATCCCAACAAAAGGAATATTGAGATAACCAAAGCCCAGGGGTCAATTTACAAAAAAGGAACACATTTTGCAGATGTAAATATCGCAGACAAATATGTTATAACAAAGGGACTTAATACAATCCCCTTTAAAATAAATATAACCGTTACAGATCCTATAGCACTACTTACCCTTGGATTTAACTACAAAAACTTACAAAAGTCAGATTTTACAATTAACTTTGAGGCAACCATTAAAAGTGGTCCGTTAAAGAAAAACTTCAAGTTTGAAAATATACCATTCAGTGAGCTTGAAGCCAGAATTCAGAATATGTTACAATAAACCACACAAGGATGAAACAGTTTCTTACTTTTATATTAGTTATAATTGGCATTAACATAGCTTCTGCACAACAGACAGAGGTTAACACCTACGCCATTACAAACAATACAGACTCCACTGTTGTTGCAACTGTAAAACCAACTTTGGACTCTCTCCTTATTGGGGTAAATATAGTCAATTATGTAGAGTTAAATAACTCAACAGGCTCTGTAACTGTAAATCATCCTTCACAAATAGATTCGCTACTTGTATCGCAAACCATCTCAAATGCAGAAAAGAAAATTAACGGATACAGAATAAGACTCTTCTTTGACAACAAACAGACTGCACGTACAGAAAGCGAACAAATAGAGGAAGAATTCAAACTAAGATTTCCAACTATTCCAATATACAGGACCTACACCAATCCATTCTTTAAAATAGTAATTGGTGACTACAGAACCAAGTCTGAAGCCACCAAAGCACTTAAAACAATTGTCCAAGTATATCCTAAAGCAATTATTGTAAAAGAGAATATCTCATTCCCAGAGATTTAGCATCCCATATTCTCTTCAACCTCCTCTGGGGTAATTGGCAATCTCTTGCTACCAAGCAATCTGCATCCATCAGGTGTAATTAGCAAATCATCTTCCAGCCTAATTCCACCAAAGGTGTAGTATTCCTTTAACTTGTCAAAGTTTATAAACTCCTTATTTGTTCCCTCTGCTCTCCATTTCTCAATAAGAGCTGGAATAAAGTAACATCCAGGCTCATTGGTTATTACATGACCTGCCTTTAACTCTCTGCCCATTCTTAAACTTGCAAGGCCAAACTGAGTGGAAGGACGGGTAACATCATCGTAACCAACATAAATCTGACCCAAATCCTCCATATCGTGCACATCAAGTCCCATATTGTGTCCCAAACCATGAGGCATAAACAAAGCATGGGCACCTGCAGCCACAGCCTCCTCTACATCTCCCTTCATAAGACCAAGTTCTATTAGCCCTTTAGCCAATACCTTACAAGCCTCCAAGTGCACTTCTTTATAGGTAATACCAGGTTTTGCATACCCTGCAGCAAGATTATTTGCAGCAGCTACAATATTATAAATCTCTTTCTGTTGTTGGGTAAATTTACCGCTGCTTGGCATAGTTCTGGTAAAATCTGAACAATAATTCATATTATTCTCTGCACCTGCATCCACAACAAACAATCTCCCCTCTGTTAAAACCTGATGATGCGAATGATTGTGAAGAGTTTCTCCATTTTGTGAAAGGATAGTTGCAAAAGAGGTCATAGATCCTTGCTGATGGGCTATTCCCTCCATTATACCTGCCAACTCCTGCTCCACCATTCCAAGTCTTGCCATTTTCATTGCAGCAAAATGCATGGCATAACCAATGTTACAAGCCATATCAATCTGCTCAATCTCACAAGCCTCTTTAATAATTCTCAAATCCACCACAGCCTTAATAAGCTTCACCGACGAATTCTCTTTTAATGAAGCTATAGGCAACCCCAAAAGTTCATTCAGCAAAATTTTATTATAATTTCTGTATGGAGGAAGATAGTGAACCTTTCTACCCATAGAAATTGCCTTGCCAACATACTCCTTTAGTTTTGAAAATGGCTCACTCTTGGCAACCCCCACAGCTGCTGCCTTTTGGGCAATACTTTCCTGAGGACCCATCCAGATAATATCATCAATATCAACATCATCTGCAAAAATCACCTCCTCTCCTGTGCTTGCATCCAATATTGCTGCCATTGCTGGATGGCTATGTCCAAAGAAATACAGGAATGAACTGTCCTGTCTGAACTTGTATGCATTGTCGGGATAATTGCAAGGGGCTTCATTGTTTCCCAATAGAAGGATAAATTCATCCTTCATACTCTCCATTAAACGAGCACGTCTGCTCACATAAATATCTTTATCAAACATAAGCTATCTTTTTTGCGTTTCCTCAAAGATAACTTATATTTTTAACAGAGCATAAAAAAGGTGGACTTAATTGATAAGTCCACCCACCAAATTCCAAATATACCTATTAAATTGGATTTGAACGTTTGTTATAAGATGCTTGTTTAACAGAGAAAGTTAGAGATACTAGTGCAAGCAAAGCAAAACAAAACGAAGAGCCTGATTAGTAATTTGTTTGATGAACATAAAATTAATTTTTGGTTAAAATAATATAGTTTTTCGGTTTAAGTTTATTACACTTTTTAATTAAACGTTCGTTTAAATTGATACACTTAGCTCAACACACTCAGATAATTACTTTTGCTAATCTTAACCAAAAATCATTACACCATCTTCATTAGTATCATGTTAAATAGGTATATTTCCAAAAAAAGATAATACTTTATTACAATACCCTTTTTTACCCCGTTTTCTATCTTTCCCTTCCCCGACAACCATTGCTGATTCATTTTTTTTATTTTTGCATAAAATATTTTCTATGCTCCCTTTTTTAAGTAAAACATTACTGTTCCCATATTGGCTGACACTCAAGATCAGGCATTTATTATATGATAGCGGTATCTTTAAAGAGACCGCATATCCTGTCCCTGTTGTGTGTGTAGGAAACATTACTGTTGGAGGAACCGGCAAAACACCTTTTACAGAGATGATTATCAGGTATATGCAAGACAAACACAGAATTGCAGTGCTGTCCAGGGGATATAAGAGAGAGTCAAAAGGATTTGTTCTGGCCACAGTAAATTCAACGCATAGAGAGATTGGAGATGAACCTCTTCAGATAAAGAAGAAATTTCCCGGAACAATAGTGGCCGTATGCGAAGACAGAAGGGAAGGCATTGAGAAGCTTTTGCAGGCAGAGCAAAAGCCCGATATAATCATTCTGGACGATGCTTTTCAGCACAGAAAGGTAAAACCATCTCATTCTGTGGTTCTTATGAATTATAACAGACCCATCTTTGGTGATAATCTCCTCCCTATAGGAAGGTTAAGGGACTTGCCTGAACAAATCAAGAGAGCTCAGAGTGTCGTTATAACAAAATCTCCCCTTTTTGGCGAAAGAAATGGCATTATCCTTGAGGAGGAGGCAATAGAGGAGATTGGGAGAATTGAGGGGGAATGGAGAAGAAAACTAAGGTTGTCGGGAAGACAAGAATTATATTTTTCTGCCACCTCTTATGGTGCAGCTGTGCCTGTTTGCCCTAACATAGCGGATACCAGATATTTATACACCAGAAGCGCTATATTTTTCACTGGCATTGCCAATGACAGCGAGTTTGCAAGCTATATGTCTGACAAATATTCCGTTGAGGGTTCTATAAGATTTGCAGACCACTGTAATTTTACAAAAAGTGACATTGACAAGATAAATTCCTGGGCAAAAAAGCACCCGGGTTCAGCCATATATACCACAGAAAAAGACAGTAAAAGGTTGATTGGGAACACATATCTTTCTAAAGATGTCTTGCAGAGATTATTCTATATTCCAATAGAAACAAATATTATTCCCCAGTCAAGAAAAACTTTATTTTTTAATCAAATCCTATCCAATTTGTAATATCTTTTTAATACAAAGTACCAGATTTGTAATAAATTTAACACAAAACAGCAAAAACCGTTACACGGACAAGTTTTGTTAAGAATCTGTATGTCTATACATTACGCCTAAAATTTGCAGAAATATTTCGCTGAGTGAAGAAATTTTAGCAAAAAACACTCATCTATGTTAAGAAAATGTTAAAGTTTTAATAAAAAATTCCTACATTTGCATAAATGTGGGTATTGGGTAGTGACGTAAAAACACCAATCCACGTACTAAACTTAAAAACTATCAATTTAAACGAACGTTTAATTGAAAAGTGTAATAAACTTAAACCGAAAAACTATATTATTTTAACCAAAAATTAATTTTATGTTCATCAAACAAATTACTAATCAAGCTCTTCGTTTTGTTTTGCTTGCACTAGTATCTCTAACTTTCTCTGTTGGAGCATGGGCACAAAACATCACAGTAACTGGTACAGTTACAGATAAGAGTGGTGAGCCAATCATTGGCGTTTATGTATTGGTACAAGGAACACAAAATGGTACATCTACCGATATTGACGGTAAATATGCCTTAGAAGTTCCAGCAAATGCAACTTTACAGTTCACTTCAATGGGTTACACAGACGTTCTTGAGGCTGTAAACAACCGTTCAGTAGTTAACGTAACTATGGTTGACGATGCAGTTCTTCTAGACGACGTGGTTGTAACAGCGTTGGGTATTAAGAAAGACAGAAAAGCGTTAGGTTACTCAGTAACTGAGATGAAAGCATCTGAGCTAATGAAGAACAAACAAACTAACGTTGTTAACTCACTAGCAGGTAAAGTAGCCGGTGTAAACGTAACTCAAACAGGTGGTGCTGCAGGTGCTGGTTCTGCAATCGTTATCCGTGGTGGTAACTCAGCTTCTGAGTCTCGTGATAACCAACCTCTATTCGTAGTTGACGGTATCGTTTACGATAACTCAACTGTAGTAGGTGGTAACTCAGGTACAGACGGTATGACTACAGCAGCTACTACATTCTCTAACCGTGTAATGGATATCAACCCAGAGGATATTGAGAGCATGTCAATCCTTAAAGGTGCTGCAGCTGCTGCTCTTTACGGTTCACGTGCTGCTGACGGTGTTGTCCTAATTACAACCAAAAAAGGTTCAGAGGACGGTAATGTAAAAGTTAACTTCTCTACTAAATATACTTATTCTCACGCAACTTCGGTTCCAGAGATTCAAAGTGTATATGGCAGAGGTTCATACGATATGAACGGTGTTCTTCAAACAGAGGGCGTTACTTCTTCTTGGGGTGCTGTTAACAATGGTACAGTTTATGACAACATTGCTGACTTCTTCCAAGGCAGCTCAGTTTGGGATAACAGTGTTAGTGTAGCTGGTGGTCACAAAAACGGTAGTTTCTATCTATCTGCTTCTAGATTCGATCAAACTGGTACAATCCAAAATACTGGTTATGACAAAACTACTTTCCGTTTCAATGGCGAGCAAAAATTCGGTAGACTAACAGTAGGTGCAAACGTAGCATACTCAGTAGCAAATACAGAGAAAACCCTTACTTCATCAGGTCTATACAGTGGTGGTGGTAACGGTACAATGACAGCTCTTTACGGTTGGTCAAGAAGTGAGAACATGTCTCATTGGTTAAATGAGGATGGTACAAAATACCGTATGTTCCCTAACCAACCAATAGAGGATGACGTTGAGAACCCTTACTGGATTATCAACAAGAACAAAATGACTGATAAGAATGAGCGTATTACAGGTGCTGTTAATGCTTCATTCAAGATTAGCGAGTGGTTAGACCTATCTTACAGAATGGGTGTTGACTCATATGTAAATGATGCATACACTTACATTGCTCCAGGTGCAGCAGTAAGAGAGACTTACCAAAACGGTCGTTTGAGCAAATCTAAAGTTAGCTACAACTACCTAAACACTAACGTAATGTTGAACTTCCACAAAACTTGGGGAGATTTTGATGTTAGTGCATTGGTTGGTTCTGCAACTGAGATGACTGACAGAGTTAGCCAAACTCAATGGGGTTGGAACTTTGTAACTCCTGGTACAATTTCATTTGACAACATTCTACAAGAGAACAAATTCTTTACTGAATACATGTCTAAAAAACGTTTGGTAGGTGTATACGGTGAGGCAAGAGCTTCTTGGAAAAATATGGTTTACTTGACAGTAACTGGCCGTAACGACTGGTCATCTACTCTTCCAGTAAACAACAGATCATACTTCTATCCATCTGTATCTGCATCATTCGCATTCACAGAGTTACTTCCTAAGAACGATGTTCTAACATTCGGTAAAATCCGCGGTTCATGGGCTCAAGTAGGTAAAGACGCTGATCCATATTCAACCAACACTTACATGTGGGGTTCAACAATTGTTAACGGTAACTTTGTAGGTAACGGTAACAGCTGGACAGGTGGTTCACCTAACCTTGTTCCTGAGAAACAAAATTCATGGGAGATTGGTGCTGAGTTAAGATTCTTTGGTGGTAGATTAGGTTTGGATTACACTTACTACAACTCAGAGACAGTTAACCAGATTGCAGCTCCACGTCTTGCTCAATCAACTGGTTATATCTTCTTGACTATCAACTCTGGTTCAGTTAAGAACAAAGGTATGGAGTTGATGATTACAGGTACTCCAGTAGATACTAAAGATGTAACTTGGGATTTAACATTGAACCTATCAGGTAACCGTGGTACTCTAGGTGATTTCGTAGAGGGTGTTGATTACTTCTATGTAACATCTACTCAAATTGGTGGTGTAAAAGCTGCTTCAATTCCTAACGGCGGTAACTTCTTGGCTTTAACTGGTGACAGATGGCTAAGAGAGAAAGATGCTGACGGTAAAGAGATTGCTAACGGCAGATATCAAGTTGATGCAACTACAGGTTTATACCAATTGTCAAATGTACAAACTAACATTGTAGGTAACCGTGAGCCTAAGATGATTGGTGGTCTATCTTCTACTCTACGTTGGAAAGACCTTTCATTCTCATTCTTGTTAGACCTTAGAATTGGTGGTGATATCTACAGCGGTACTCAATACTACCTAACTACAAAAGGTCAATCAATGAGAACTCTAGACAGATCTGCAGTAACAGTTGACGGTGTTGATTCAAAGACTATGCAACCTGTAACTTATACTTACGAGATTGGTCAAACATACACTATAAACGGCAAACAATATTCAGGTGAGAATATGATCCAACAATATTGGAGCAACTATGCAGAGAATGCATACAACTTTATTACAGATGTAAACTGGTTGAAACTTCGTTCATTGAGTTTATCATATGATTTCAGCAAACTAATCAGCAAACAAAAAGTTCTTAAAGGCCTAGTAGCTACATTCTCAGCTAACAACCTATTCACTATTACCAACTATAAAGGTGGTATGGATCCAGAGGTTGCAGCTGTTGGTTCAGCTGGTGGTTCAGGTTCTGTAGGTATTGATTATTGCGGTGTTCCAACTCAAACATCATACTCATTTGGACTAAACCTAACATTCTAATAATTAAAAGAATAATACAATGAAAAAATTATTTTATATAACATTATCACTTATCTTGATGTTAGGCGCTACATCTTGCGAGAATTGGCTAGATGTAAATACCAATCCAAATAGCCCTAACAATGAGAGTGCTACCGTGGATATCAGACTTCCATGGATTCAATACTACTACTCATATGCGTATGGTAGTGCAAGTGTACGTGGTACTGCTTT
>JAFYMJ010000233.1 GCA_017556665.1 Bacteroidales bacterium | reverse complement strand
TAAAATGATTTGTCCTCATCTGTAAGAATTGAAATCTCAGGACTTATTCCCAACAGATACCAATACTGCATCAGGAACTGGTGGGCTACAGAATGAATAGTTCCCACTACCGCATTGTCCAAACCGGTTACACTTAACCGTCTCTCATAAAATTTCGATCTTACCTTTTCCTTAAACTCTGAAGCTGCAGCCCTTGTATAAGTAGTGAGTATAAAGTTCTCTGGCTTCAAGCCACCTTTAACCAATTCGGCCATTTTTTCTGTAAGGGTAAAAGTTTTACCGCTACCTGCACTGGCACTTACAAATTCAACATTATTCAAACTAGACATACTCACACTACTTTATTAAATGTTTATACTTGCTATACTCATACTCATCCCCACTACAATCAATCTTTCCTTCATCCAACTGGCTCCAACGTTCAATATAACTATCTTTTACATACTGCATCATATCCAATGTATCTTTAGGCACCACCTTCTGGATATAGAAATCAAAATCTTCTGTAGAAACGCCACTCATACCTTTAAGAAAAATATATGCAGCCTTTATATCTGCCGTTTTCAAGAAATGTTTGTAAACTGCCAATTGTACAGACTTATTTTTCTTTAACTTATCTAAATACTTTGTTCCACTAGAATATTTGAAATCAAATATCACTTTACCACCCTTTGAATCCTCCAACAACATGTCCACTGAACCTCTCAGTTTTATATCCTCCCCTTTGTACTTTACAAAAGGAACATCATCATACTTAACCTCAACCCCAATAACAGAAAGTCTGTTCTTCTCAATAATATCAAGCAGTACACCAATATTTCCCAATATCTGCGCCTTTACCTCTAAATATTGGGAAACACATCTTGGCTCCCTCAATATCATACCGCATTCATCTACACTCTCTTCAAACAATGCTTCCATCTGTTGCGCAGATGCAACCATACCTTTAACCACCTGCATACTTCTTACTGAATCCCCGTCCTTGAACAACTTCTCAATAAACCTATGGTATACCGTTCCCTGTACATTAGTCAGATTATTCGGATCTGCAATTTCCTTATCCTTTATTCCCAAGCAATACTCCATCACATAATCAAACGGATAATTTATAAGCTTATCCAAACTGCTGGCGCTTTCAACTTCCCTCCTACACAACTTCACATCTTTACCAAGGCATATAAAATTATCCTCATCCAAAGAGCTTCCAACAGAAATAACATCAACTTCTTTCATCTTTACCTTTTCAGAAAAACCGAAATCTATAACTTTACTCAAATCCGCATATGTAAACTTATCGGTTTTTCCATTGATAGTTTGATATTTCATATATGTCATTATAGGATGCTCAATAACAGAACTGCCATTTACTTTTTTAGGAACAGCAAGTTCGATTTGTCCTGACATAACTATAGGAAGTGTTTGCCTATACCACAGATAACTGGAATCCTGCTCTCTGGTGTATAGCATTACACCTGTCTCCATCAATTCCTTAATCTCTGTGTCTGTAAGGAAATCATATATATACTTATGGTTCTGTGAATCATAAAGTCCCAGCCACAGAACCTTATTCACTCTTTTAAAAATATTTCCCGAAATATCTCCAGGATCTGAAATTACTGTTGTACAACCAGTCTGAGCCTCACAATGCGTTCCTCTATATTTTATTGATACACGGCTCATATACTGTGTCATATTTTCCTGTGAAATGACCT
>JAFYMJ010000232.1 GCA_017556665.1 Bacteroidales bacterium | reverse complement strand
GCATTACGTAACTTGGAGCTGCCAATTCCTCAATGTTGTTACCATTTACAGTGTAAGCATTCATCCAAGCAGAGTACATTTGATCACCAAAACCATCACCTAAGCTCTTAGCTGTTGAATATGTATAAGCAACCATACCGCTAAGACCTTTCCAGTAAGTTTTCTCCAATTTAGCTGTTAAAGAGAAATATCTACCGTTTTTCTCTGCATTTCTAAGTAGGTATGCATTATACATTGTAGAGTTGTAAGCGTCAGCATAAGTATTCTTAACACCTGAACCCCAAATCCATCTGTTATCGTTAGTACCGTTAGTCTCTGGCTCTGGATCTTTAAGAGCAATGTTATCAATCTTAACTGGGTTAATGTCGTAGTTGAAGATACCCTCCAAGCTACCAATGAAACCACCAGGAAGTTTAACATCTGCTGCCAAAGAAGTTTTCCATGTTTGAGGCATCTTTAGATCTGGTGCCATTAGTGAACATGAAGAAGGAAGAGCAGCTGCTGCAGAACTTGGACCTTGAGGATAAATTTGAGCTAAATCTTGCTCTCTGTTACCAGTAAAGTTAGGAATAACTTTATTTTGACCCTCTACTGCAGTGTAAGTAGTTTGAAGAACGTTAGCATCACCTGCTTGAGCTACAATCCATACAAATGGCAATCTACCAGTGAAGAAACCTGTACCTCCACGAAGGATGAATTTTCTGTTACCTAGCACATCCCAGTTGAAACCAATTCTTGGAGAAACCATCAATTTGGTTTGAGGAAGTTGTGCTGTGCTGTATTGTCTAAGCGGTCTGTCACCTCTTAACATCATATCATATTTATAATCTGCCATAGGCACGTTATAAATAGCCTCATTGAATGTATCTAGATTTGGATATGAAGGGATCTCAAATCTTAAACCTGCTGTCAATTTGAATCTGTCGCTAATATTTAGCTCATCTTGCAAATAGATAGAGAACTGATTGAAATTGAATGTAGGGAATGCTTGAGAGAAGTCATCATTGAATGAGTGAGTAATAGCATATTGGTGAGGGTTGTTGAAAATAGTACCATTACCAATAGCATTCATAAGGTCTTGCTCTGAATCAAAGCCAAATGTGTAGTAACCTGCACCAAATCTTTGGAAACCGTTCTTAGTTTGGTTGTGCTCATATTGCAAACCAAATGTGAACAAGTTAATACCTTTACTCCATGTTAACTCATCTGTTACAGTTAGAGTCTTAACATCTCTTAAGTTACCATAAGAGAACAACTCAGTACCGAATGAAGTATAATATTTGCCCTCTACTCCTATATCAACGAATGGGAATAGACCACCCTCTGTACTTCTAGGCTCATCTTGGTGAGAGTAAGTAACACGCAACAAGTTGTTAACTGCACCATCAGCAAATCTAGAGTTCAACTCACCAGAGAATGAGTGGTAGTTTTGCTCTTGGAAATATCTTGCATTTTGATAGTAAACAGCAGACATGTTTGTTCTGTTACCGCTTAACCAGTATCTGTCACCCAAACCTGAAGTAGATGTAGAAGGGTTAGAAGGGTTTTTCTTGTTTGTAGTATTGTATCTTAAGCTAAGTTTGTGGTTTTTGTGAATGTTCCAGTCCAATCTAGCCAATACTTTATAACCTGGGCTGTCTGAAGAGTAACCTTGGTAAGCACCAGTGTTATAACCATATTTTGTAGCCAAGAAGTTAGAAAGAGCATCCAAAACCTCTGCTTTAGGTCTTGCAACACCATTTGAACCATCTGTATAAGGATTGCTTGCAGTTGAAGCAACACTAGATGGACCAGGAGCTGTTACTTTCTCGAACTCAGCATTAACAAAGAAGAACAATTTGTCTTTAACAATAGGACCACCAACTGTAAAACCATAGATAAGGTTAGACTCCTCGCTTAAAGAAAGCTCACCTTTGCTTGTTTTTTTACCTCTGAAGCCCTCATTGTAGTAGTACATGTATGCAGAACCTACAAATTGGTTGCTACCACTTCTTGTTGTAGCATTCATTGAACCACCCAAGAAACCACTTTGTCTAACGTCGAATGGAGTTACGTTAATAGAAATTTGGTCAATGGCATCAAGAGAGATTGGAGAACCACCAGCAGGCATACTTTGACCAATACCAAAAGCATTGTTCATACTAGCACCGTCAATAGTAAAGTTGTTCTCTCTATAAGTACCACCACCAATTTGAGGACCGTTTCCAGAGTTGAATGATTGAGGAGTCATTTTTACAAAGCCCTCCAAATCTCTTGAAACAGTAGGGATAGCATTCATTTGAGTCATGTTAAGTGAAGTTACAGAACCAGCTCTCTCACTTTTCATGGTAGAAGTAGCACCATCAGCTGCAACTACAAGCTCGTCTAACGTAATAGACTCCTCTTTTAGTTGAACATTGTGCACAAAGTTCTCTGCAAGCATTAGCTCAATACCTTTTTGGGTATTTGTACCAAATCCTAGAAGAGAAACCTCAATTGTATATGGACCACCAGGTCTCATATTTTGGATACGGTATAAACCGTTGTTGTCTGTAATTGAGTAGTATTGTGATCCAGAAGGAGTGTGGATAGCAACAACTGTTGCACCAGCTACAGTTGAACCATCAACATCTGTAATCTTACCACTCATAGACGAAGTTGTAACCTGTGCAAAAGATGCAACGGCTACGAATAAGCATATTGCTGTTAACGCAAATAACTTAATTGATTGTCTCATAAGGTTTTATATAATTTTGGGTTAAATTTATGCTGCAAAAGTATAAAATTCGCCAGAATATTCAATAAAAAGCTACAATTATCTACCTAGATTTAACATTTTTATTACATTTTGTGTATATACAATACAATTATTATAAATCTGCCATCTTGTATGACACTTTGTAAGATTTTTGATTTTATATTGCTCATTCACAAATTCTTTATATCTTTGCGGCCACAAATAGGTGGAAAGATTTGACTGATTGCAACCACATAAAAAAATGCTAAAACGATTCTTATCATTGCGGCGCAAAGTCAGATCTCCCCTTTAACGTAGTTAACACAGTTAAATTATATAGATATGGCTTATTTATTTACATCTGAATCTGTTTCTGAAGGACATCCAGATAAGGTAGCTGACCAAATTTCTGATGCAATCCTAGACGAGTTCCTTCGTCAGGACTCTGAGAGTAAAGTTGCTTGCGAAACATTTGTAAGCACAGGACTTGTTGTTGTTGGTGGAGAGGTTAGATCTGAAGATGCATACGTAGATATACAACAAGTTGCAAGACGCGTTATCAACAAGATTGGATACACTAAAGCAGAGTATATGTTTGACGGTAACTCTTGCGGTATTCTGTCTGCTTTACATGAGCAATCACCAGACATTAACAGAGGTGTAGTTGTAGAGGACAAAGATGAGCAAGGTGCAGGTGACCAGGGAATGATGTTTGGGTACGCTTGTACAGATACCAAAGAGTATATGCCTCTTGCAATCTACCTTTCACATCTTGCACTCCTTGAGCTTGCAGACATTAGAAAAAACACAACTCTAATGCCTTATTTGAGACCAGATGCAAAATCTCAATTTACAATTGAATATAATGACAATGACGAGCCTGTAAGAATTCATACAATTGTACTCTCTACACAACACGATGAGTTTGACACAGATGAGGCTATGCAACAGAGAATAAAGAGCGACATCAAGAACATCCTTATCCCAAGAATGATTGAGAAGTTGCCAGCCCACACAGCTGCATTGTTTAAAGATGACTATATTCTACACGTAAACCCTACAGGCAAGTTTGTTATTGGAGGCCCTCACGGAGATACCGGACTAACAGGCAGAAAAATTATTGTTGACACATACGGTGGTAGAGGAGCTCACGGTGGTGGAGCCTTCTCTGGTAAAGACTCAAGTAAAGTTGACCGTTCAGCTGCATATGCTGCCCGCTACATTGCCAAGAACCTTGTTGCTGCAGGTGTTGCAAAAGAGATTCTTGTACAGTTGGCATATGCAATTGGTGTTGCCAAACCTGTAAGTATTTTTGTCAATACCAGAGGCACATGCTTGTTGAATGGTATTACAGATGGCGAGATTGCACGCAAGATTGGAGAGATGTTTGATCTTAGACCTGCGAAAATTATTGAGAAATTCCAATTGAAGAACCCTATTTTTGAGGAGACCGCAGCTTACGGACACTTTGGAAGAGCACCTTACACAAAAGAGGTTAATGTTAAAGTAAACGGTGAGTGGGTTACAAAAGAGGTTCAGTTCTTTGGATGGGAAAAACTTGACTCAGTAGATAAAGTTAAAGAGACTTTTAATTTGTAAAACAAATATGACAAGTGCGGGAGATTGAGGAGAGAGGATGAACATATTTAAACTTATATTCAATTTATTGCTCCCTGCCCATTGCTCAATATGCGGCAGGGAGCTTTTTTATTACGAGAAACATTTCTGTCTGCATTGCTATGCAGATATGCCACTCACATATTTCTGGACTCTAAAGAGACATCCCGCAGAACAGACATTCTGGGGCAGATGCTATATTGAGAAAGTCTACTCCCTTTTTATCTACACAAACAATTACAGAAAGCCCATCCACGAGCTAAAGTATAAAGGCAACATTAAGATTGGACTTTATTTGGGAGAAATGTTAGGAAAGAAGATTTGTCTGCTCTCCTTCCCGATAACTTATCTTGTACCTGTCCCCCTCCACTGGAGAAAAAGAATCGCCAGAGGCTACAACCAATCAGAAATTATAGCACAGGGAATCTTAAAGGGGATGCAGGGGAAAATGTGCAGAGAGTCGTCGGGAAGAGAAAACAGGCACCCCGCTATTCTCCCAAACCTGCTGGTTAGAAAAGCTTTTACAAAAACTCAAACAAAAAAAGAAAGGATAGACAGGTGGCACAACGTAAAGGATGCATTTGCCATAAACCCCAAAGTTGCCAGAAGGATAAAGCCAGAAGACAGAATTTTACTCATCGACGATGTTTTGACTACCGGCGCAACCCTGGAAGCCTGCGCTTCAATTCTGGTGGAGGAGTTGGGGTGCAGGGTTAGTATTGCAACGCTGGCGTGGGTGGAGTGAAACTCTTTGGCAGAATTTTTGTTTTGTATTACAAATGATATATATTTGCAATTAAAAGTATTATAGTAATGGGAACGATGGTTACAACAAAAAAAATTACAACATTCCGTTTAAGTGAGGAGTTGTTGGAGAGGCTTAAGGTTCTTGCCAAGAAGGAGAACCGAAGCCTGAATAATTTTGTAGAGTATACGCTAATGGAGATTGCTTATAATGAACCTAATGAGGAGACAATAGCTGCCATGAAAGAAGCGGAGAGTGGGGTTGAGTTGGAGACTCTGGATGTGGATAATTTTAGAAGCTATGTTAAATCCTTATGAAAACTATAAAACTGACTAGCCAATTTAAGAAGGACTTGAAGAGGTACCAGAACAATCCGCGCAAGATGGTTGGTTTGGAGAGGGTTGTAAAATTGTTGCGTGAAAGTGGAACTGTGCCAAATGAGTACAAGCCACATTTTTTAGCGGGCAACTACAAGGGATTTATGGAATGCCATATTGAGAATGACTTTTTACTCATATGGTTTGATGAGAAAGCTGAGATTATTAAGCTAGTTAGATTAGGATCACATTCTGAATTGTTCAAGAAGTGATTTTTGGATTCTTATACCACTCCAATGTTATGTTTTGACCACCGGCGCAACCCTTGAGGCCTGTGCTTCTATTCTGGTGAGGGAAGTGGGGTGCAGGGTTAGTATTGCAACGCTGGCGTGGGTGGAGTAATCTGCTTAGATAAATATATTTTCAACTTATTATTATTGCAATTGTTGATACATTGTAATATATTTGCAATACAAATTGTAATAATTATGGGTCAGTCAACTATATCAATAAGAGTAGATGAAAAGCTAAAGAAGAGCTTTGACGAACTATGTAATGAAATTGGCTTGAGCAATTCAGCAGCTGTGACAATTTTTATGAAGGCTGCAGTGCGGGAGCAACGCATACCATTTGAGTTGCGCACAGAATCAGAAGAGGAAATCCGGGCAAAAGGTCTTGCTGCATTTCACAAACTTAGAGCAATCGCACAAGAAAATGGTATTGCAGGAATGAGTCTTGAAGAAATTAATGAGGAGATCAGATTGGCCAGAAGGGGAGAGTAATTAAAACATTTCCCCAAAAAGCCGTTTGTGGTTACCCCTGCGGAGATGCTGCAGATAATCCAAGAGATGAATTCGCCTAAGCACGGTATGCTTTCGGAGCCTTCTGCACGCTATGGCAAGAAGTAGGCGGCAACTGCTACGCTGGCGTATGTGGAGTGAGATGAATTTAAAATCAAATCTTTTATTTATTTTTGTACAAAGGTTGTAAAGTCGCACACACTATAAACTCAATAAAAGTTATGTTATGATAAGATTATTTGTCTACTGGAACGGTTTTGTTGACAGATGGTATAACGGAGTGATGAAGTCGCAAATGTTAATGCAACATTGTGAGTGGTCGGATCCTGATGCTATACCTTTGTACAATGATAACATTGGACTGCCATACTCATATGATTTTCTTCCAGAGCCATGGTGGGGATGGAATCCTGCAAGAAAAGAATTTTTGCATTCTGTAGTGATTAACTTCAATCCCGGCAGTGGAGACATTATCCAGCATAGAAACTGCATAGCGTACTCCGGATCATATTCAGACATTGTAAATGGCGGAATATTGCCTGCAACGGAGAAATGGCATTATTCAAAGAGGGCAATTCCTGTGTTAAGGGCTTTGGAAAGTTTGAATTACATATCTGGTCCTTACAGCATCTGGAACCACTTGAGCATTGAGGTACTTCCTTGGCATACGAAAACGGCAAATGCCAATTACCGGAAATACATTACCCACGGATCAAACGCAATACAAATATTTGAAAAAGTATTCAAGTTTGCAGCATTGGCTTCCTCACACATAGAGAATACAAAGCTCAAAGATAAGGTTATTGTGAAAATGAATGAATCCAACATCGCTTTTGTCCTTAAAGCACTTGCTAATGTCGGATATACAAGTAAGATTACGGTTCCTGTAACATCTTGTCCAGTTGAGGATGGAAAGTTCCTTGAATTTATGATAGATCAGCTCCCACACACTAAATTCATCTGCATTTGGGGTAGCAAGAGCAGGAATAATTTTCCAGGGAAACGGGCAATGGAGTGGATTCTTTCTAATATCTAATATAAGTTAAACGATATGGGAATTTGGCATTTGTCTTTAGTTGCATTAACCAAAGAAAATGCAGAGAACATAAAATCATACGCTAAAGAACTTAATGAAAAATATGATTTCCATCCATACAATGAGAGTACATTAACAGGATTGGAATATATTGATATGGGTGTTGCGTTTGATCGTGGTAAAGCCTGAGTGTTAATATACAAAATCGGACAGCAATGCAACTGTCCGATTTCTGTTACAAGGTCGTTATAGTGATACACCGCAAAAATTGAGATCCTCACGAATCAGTTTTTCTACTTCTTCAAAATCCTTGCCCGGCGCCGCAAATGTTCCGCTTGCCCTCAAACACAAGAAATAGAGTGTTTTTCCTTCTATATTTCCCTTATATAGTTTGTAAATACGGTTTAGTTCAACACCATCTTTTTTCGGCCATTTTGATTTAACTTCTTCTACATTCTTATGAATATGAACGGGATACACGAATGTCTTTTCTGCGCAATCGTAATCTACGCCCCATTGAGCCTCTATCTCAAATCCGAAGGTGTCAAATATAGTCTCCCAGTCCTTGCCGAAACAGTAACCCAAACGGGAATTTCCTTTGCAGCATAGTATCTCTGCAGCAGGAGCAAGAACCTTATCTCGTATAAAATTAATAGCCGCAGGACTTAACTTTACATTCCAACTCTTGGAATGAAATGGGCACAACTCAAGTGCAAACATCTTTTCGCGGACATTACCCATAGAAAGAAATCTGCTGAACCAAGCCAGCCGTTTTGATTTCCACCAGGTTACACCCGGAATAGTTGAATCTTCACTATTACACATGAAAGGAGAATAGTCGGTGCTATTAATCTTTGTTGAATAGCTCCCTTTTGCCAAGGCATCTAAAATATCATGAGGGTGATCATCACCCTTTTTCTTACGGTCTTCCTTTTCGTGCGACATCCCAGGATTTAGATCAAGGACAACTATAGCATCATTAAAATCTGACCAGTCTGTAGCATTAAGGAAATTGCTTCCAAAATAATACGGCTCCGGCATACAGGTGATGCTTGTATACAAGTCTGAATTTATATAATTGCCGCTGCTGTTTATAGCGAAAAATGCCTGGCCTGCTGGATCATTCTGGATGAGATCATCATGATTACTTCGCCATTTATTCAGAAATATATCCCAAAAACTTTTATAATCCCGATAAGTCATAATCAATTACATATTTTACAATGATTAGTAAAAAAATCTTCCGTACAGTCTCTTCTGCCCGAAAGCTTAATTTTGACTGCGCCACGTAAATCATTCACCGTATAGGCCCCCAAAAAGAGATCGCGTTTATAATACTCATACTCACGTGGCAAAAGCTTGTCCATCAAGTCTAGTTTTGAAGGGAGTTCCTCATTGTTTACTACAGAAGGCAGAGCGCAAATTGATTCCAATGCTTCAAGACTCATCTCAACAGATGCATTCAGACTTAATATACAACGATAATAATGATATGTAAATAGCGTAATATCCCGTAGTGAGATAGTATTAAGAAGATTCTTTTCTATATCAGGAAAAGCCCCTTTCAATTGGGCAACCATATCTTTCCTTTTGGCAAGATCTTCTTCCTTCTCTGCAAGTTTAATCTGCTCTATTCTTTTTTCTCTAGCCAGTTCTTTACGCAGTTTTTCTTTCGGATCTATTTTGCCCATATCCCTATAAGAACGAAAAATACCAGATTTAATTTTCTTATCCATAAACCAGTTGTCTTGTTGTGACTTCTAAAACTTTTATTTCTATCGCATCCAGGCACGGGTATAATTGCCAAATCCTTCGTAAATGTATGTCCAGCCATTGGACATCATGACCTGAACTGTAGCCCCTACCCACCTGGCATCCAGAACTGTTCCACACGGAAGACACAACCCTCCTCTTTCATGGGCTGAACTATAAACATATACAGTAGAGGTTGTATATTCCACTCTACCAAAATTAATGGTTTTACTATCAAATTTTGCCATAGATCAAGTTTTTATGTTAGCATTTCTAATTTCTACTATTATACTCTGAAATGGACAAAATGAAAAATTTTTTGACAACTTTTTTTCAAAAAATTGCAATTTTTTCAGTATTTCCCACTAAAATCATATTTATTGAGTCATTATCTGCCCTGTAACCCCTAATCCTTATATCACTCCAATGTTATATTCTTACCCCCAGTGCCACCCAGGAGGCCTGCGCGGAGAGTGGGGTTGAGTTGGAGACTCTGGATGTGGATATTGTAGAATGCAAGAAATCTCTTCTGCAATTATTAATTTGGGAGAAAATTTAGCAACTTTGCATAAGATTAAAATTAACCTTATGAAACTTGCTAAAAACATCTCATTATTGATTCTCGCGGGTGCAGTTTCAATATCTGCTATGGCCCAATCAGGCACAAAAAGTAAGGAGCAGCAGAAAGAGTATCACTTTACCACTGTAAAAGCAAATCCTGTAACAGAAGTAAAGGACCAGAATGAAACAGGTACATGCTGGTGTTTTTCCACAATCAGTTTTCTTGAGAGTGAAGCAATAAAAAAAGGGGCTCCAATGGATATAGACCTTTCTGAGATGTTCGTTGTTTCAAAATCATATACAGAAAGGGCAATCAAATATATAAGGCTGGATGGAAGTCTGCATTTTGAAGCAGGCAGTGATGTGGGAGATGTGCTTGAAGTTTTGGAAAGCGACGGTCTTGTTCCAAACAGCGTAATGCCAGGACTCAACTATGGAGAAACAGAACATATCCACTGGGAGCTTACAGAGGGATTAAAGGGATACCTACAGGCAATTGTAAAGAATCCTAACAGAAAACTTTCAACAGCTTGGCTCAATGGTTTCAACAATATTCTAAAAGCCTATTTGGGCGAAATGCCACAAAAATTCACATATAACGGAAAAGAATATACTCCAAAGAGTTACGCAGAATCATTGGGACTTAACAAGAATGATTTCATTTCATTTACCTCATTCACACACCACCCATTCTATGATAAAATGGTAATTGATGTTCCCGACAACTGGAGATGGACCAAATCATACAACATTCCACTTGATGAAATGCTTGAAATTATGGATTACGCCATTGAAAACGGATACACCGTTGGTTGGGTAGCAGATATGAGTGAAAAGAGCTGGGGCGATGTTGCTACAATTCCAGATTTTGAGGCAAATGACAAACAGATTACACAGGAGATCCGTCAGATTGCATACGATAACAAAGAGACTACAGACGACCACGCAATGCATGTTTACGGCATTTCCAAAGACCAGAATGGCACCAAATATTATATGGTAAAGAACTCATTTGGCAATACAGGTGCATATAACGGACACAATTATGCATCTGAGTCATATGTAAGATACAAAACCATGAACATTCTTGTAAATATAGCAGCAGTTCCTGCACATATCCTTAAGAAATTAGGAATGTAGTCAATAACAGCAAATAAATTAAATACACATATATGAATAGAGAAAACCTTTATAGAATAGTTTCTATAATTTTATTTTCCCTGATTGCACTGCATGGTTCATTATCTGCATCAGAGCAATCATTTGAGTCATACAAATACAAATACCCATCGCAAGAAAAAATTGACAAGCAGGTTGACTCTGTTTTCCGTAAACTTTCAACAAGAGAGAAAATTGCCCAAATTATGGTAATTGACTTTACATCAAGAGAGAGCAAAGAGAAGTTTGAAATACAGAAAAGGCTTGTAAAAAAAGAGAAAATTGGTGGACTTATTCCTTTGGGTGATGTATTTGTCCCTGCAATAAAGAAGATGAATGAGCTTAACAAGCTGGCAAAAATTCCAATGCTAATAACTCTTGACGCAGAGTGGGGAGCAAGTATGCGTTGGGGTGGAATACCCGTTCATCAGAGATTTATCCAGATGGGAGCACTTACCAGCGATTCGCTTGTATACTTGGTGGGAAAATCTATTGCAATGGAGTGTCGTGCCCTTAAAATTCAGGTTAACTACTCTCCTGTTGTAGATATAAACAATAATCCTAAAAGAGTTATTGTAAGCAGCAGATCCTTTGGTGAGAATAAAGATAAAGTTGCCAGATATGCAATTACAATGATGCATGGTTTACAAGATGGTGGTGTTGCAGGCTCTGCAAAGCACTTTCCAGGGCACGGAGATACAGATGTAGATTCCCATCTTGCTTTACCATTGTTGCCTTTCTCTAGCCAAAGAATGGATTCACTGGAGTTGTACCCATTCAAGCAACTTATAGCAGCGGGAATTGATATGGTTATGGTAGGACATTTGAGCGTTCCTTCACTGGATCCGTCGGGAGTACCGGCATCTATATCCAAACCTATTGTTACCGGACTTTTAAAGGAAAAACTTGGATTCAATGGAATTATATGTACTGACGCATTGGATATGAATGGAGTTTCCAAAGAAAGCGGTTTGGCAAAAAAAGATATTCCGTTAGCTGCATATAAAGCCGGCGTAGACCTTCTTCTTATGCCAGAAGATGTAGAGGAATCAATTACAGTAATTGAGAAAGCTCTTGAAAATGGAGAGATTACCATGGAGGGGCTTGATATGAGAGTAAAGAAAATGCTTGCCCTTAAAGCCAGACTTGGAGTTTTTGACAAAGGACACAACCCAATTGTTAACATAGATGAACTTGAGTTGTTTACTAATCCAGAATCTGGCACACCTCTAATGGAGGCAAAACTTGACCTTGTTAAAGAGGTTTCAAAACAGAGTATGACAGTTGTCTTTAACGATAATTCAGCCGGTTATGGTATTCCTGTATCATTTGAAGGGAAGAAAGTAGCATATGTTGGTTTCAGAAATCCAAAATTCGGGCACGAGTTTGGAGTGCTTGCAAACAGATATGGCCAAG
>JAFYMJ010000231.1 GCA_017556665.1 Bacteroidales bacterium | reverse complement strand
TTGTGCCAAAAGCTCCTCCGCATAGTGGCCCTATATATGGAATAACATTCAATATGCCAGATATGAATGCAAGAACCACTGCAGTCTGGAAGTTAAGGTCTGTAATAAGGCACATTCCCAATGTATTCAATGCTGTAATGAGAATTGTCTCAAATGTAATACCTGTAAAATATCTTATCAGTAATTTGTTTACATTCTCCAATGCTCTTTTAACACTCTCTTCGTGTTTTGTTGGTACAAGTGCCAATACCATATTATTGAATGTATTGCTGTCTTTTAAGAAAAAGAAACTTACAAAGATTATTATAAAGGCAGATATTACCATATGGAACAGGAAGTTGGCAAATGAACTGAATGCTACACTTACAGTTCCTACCTTAATTGCACTTCTTATATGTTCCAATAGCATTGATTCTATAGATACACTATCCTCCAATGTTGGGACAAGTTCATGCAGCATTGCATTGTACTTTTGAAGCGGAATTGCCATCCTTTGGGTCAAATCTCCCAGTTTTATCTCACTTAACTCTGTTATTATCTTGCCAATTAGAGGGGTAAGGAAAAATATGAATCCCAGTATTGCAGAGATTATAATTGTAAGTGTTAAGATAGATGCAATTGAATTGGATATTTTCCATTTGCCAATCTGAAAAGATGTAAGGAATCTCATTATTGGTTGCCCTATAAGGGAAATTACAGCAGAAATAAGGATATATGCCAAAATATTGCTGAAATACCAAGCCAGTCCAATGATAAATAATGTAACTGCACTTATAATTATATATTTGGAAATATTTTTCATTTTATGACCTATGCATGTTGGTTGGTTACAACAAATTTAGGAAAAAATTACTACTTTTGATAACATAATATTCAAAATAGACTTATGAAAAAGATAGTAGCTTTAATAGCATTTTGTGTTGTAAGTTTCTCTCTGTTGGCAGATGAGGGAATGTGGTTACCTTCTCATATAAAGGTAAGGATTAAGGATATGCAGGAAAAAGGATTCAAACTTTCTGCAGAAGATATTTATAGTATAAACCAAACCTCTTTAAAGGATGCTGTTGTCCATTTTGGTGGTGGATGTACAGGTGAGATTATTTCTGATCAGGGGTTGCTTATAACCAATCACCACTGTGGATATGGCCAGATCCAATATCACAGTTCTGTAGAGCATGATTACCTTAAAGATGGTTTCTGGGCAATGAATAGGGATGAGGAGCTTCCTAATCCTGGTTTGACAGTCTCTTTTTTGGAGTATATGGAGGATGTGACAGATGCTGTATTACAAGGTTATACAAAGGAGATGAGTGAGAAAGAGAGAATAGAGATTGTACAAAAGAATTCAAAGAAAATAGAGCAGGATGCTGTAGCCAAAGGTAAAGGGTTAAAGGCAAATGTAAAACCACTATATTATGGGAACCAGTATTTCTTATGGGTGTATAAGGTTTATACAGATGTAAGACTTGTTGGAGCACCACCTTCATCAATAGGTAAATTCGGTGGTGATACAGACAACTGGATGTGGCCAAGACACACAGGAGATTTCAGTTTGTTCAGAGTCTATGCCGGTAAAGACAATGAACCTGCGGAGTATTCAAAAGATAATGTCCCTTTAAAGCCTAAAAGATTTTTCAAAATTAATGCATCGGGAATAAAAGAGGGCGATTTTGCAATGGTATATGGTTTTCCAGGCAGAACTTCTGAGTATCTGATGTCTGATGCTGCTAAATATATAGCTAAGATTTCAAACCCTCATAAAATTGCATTAAGAACCCTGAGACTGGATATCCAAAAAAGAGAGATGGGTAAGGACCAGGCTGTTAGAATCAAATACTCTTCTAAGAATGCATCTGTGGCAAATGCATGGAAAAAATGGCAAGGTGAGGCTAAGGGTATCCTAAAGATGAGAGCTATTGAGAATAAGGAGGAGTTTGAAAAGAAATTTGCCCAATGGTTAAAAGGAAAGCCAGAGTATGAAAATCTAGTTGAGAGAATGCATCAATTATATGCTTCTATTGAGGAGTTGTCTTTGGTTGCAGATTATCAGAATGAGGCCCTTAATGCAGTTGAACTTGTTTCGTTTGCAGGCAGAGGCCAAAGGGGAAAAGACCTTTTCTATAAAAACTACTATATGCCAATAGACAAAGAGTCTTTCATTGCCCTTTATGGCAGATATAATGATATTATCGCCGACAATTACAAGTCTCCTTATTTTAAGGAAAAACTCTCTCATTATGGTTCTGTAAGCGTTTGGGCAGATTCATTGTTTGCTGGAGATGGAAACCTGGAGATGGCTGCAGAGATATACAAGGAGACAAATAAATTCTTCAGACAAAATTTTGCACCAATACTGGATTCAGTAAACAGGGAGATTACTCTGTTGTATAGAGCTTATATGAATGGACAAATTGAGTACAATAAAGCAAACAGAGGAACAAAGGTGTTTTATCCAGATGCAAACTCTACTTTAAGGGTTGCTTATGGTCACGTTAAGGGATATTCTCCATCTGATGCGGTATATTATACACCGGTTTCATTTATAGACGGTATAATGCAAAAGGATAACCCAAATATTTTTGATTATAATATTCCTCAAAAGTTAAGAGATATCTATAAGGCAAAAGATTATGGAAGATGGAATGTGAATGGCTCTGTTCCTGTGGCATTTATTACAACTAACCACACAACAGGTGGAAATTCCGGAAGTCCTGTCCTTGATGCCAATGGCAATCTTATAGGTGTAAACTTTGACAGAGTCTGGGAGGGTACAATGAGTGACGTTGTATTTGATCCGGAAATATGCAGAAATATTGCACTTGATATC
>JAFYMJ010000230.1 GCA_017556665.1 Bacteroidales bacterium | reverse complement strand
TACCTAATGTCAGATTTGTTATGGCCGGAAATGGAGATTTGCTTAACAGATCAATCAGACGTGTTGCCAAGTTAGGCATCGCCGACAAATTCCATTTTACCGGTTTCCTAAGAGGAGATGATGTTAAGAGAATGTTCTCATATTCAGATGTATACGTTATGCCATCTGTGTCTGAGCCATTTGGTATTTCTCCATTGGAGGCTATGAAATCTAATGTTCCAACCATTATTTCTAAACAATCAGGTGTGGCTGAGGTATTGAAATATGCAATTAAAGTTGACTTCTGGGATATTGATGCCCTTGCAGATTCAATGTACGGCTTAATAGCATATCCTTCACTATCTGAGTTTAGTGCAAGATGTGGTATGGACGAGGTAAATTCACTTAAGTGGGAGAATGCCGCCCTTAAGATGATTGATGTTTATCAACAGGCAATTGACCAACAAGTTTAATCATAAAAATAATTATAGATATGGAAAAATCATTATGTCTCTATTTTCAGGTTCATCAACCAGACAGACTAAGATTATATAGATTCTTTGACATTGGAAACGATTCACAATACTTTGACGAGTTTGCAAACAGAACTATTCTTAAAAGAGTAGCTCAAAGATGTTACCTTCCAATGAACCAAATTTTATTGGATCTTATTGAGAAATATAACGGAGAGTTCAAAGTTACATTTTCTATTTCTGGTGTAGCTCTTGAGCAATTTGCCGAGTATGCTCCAGAGGTATTGGAAAGCTTCAAGAAATTGGCAAAAACAAAATGTGTTGAGTTCTTGGCAGAGACTTATTCTCATAGCTTGGCATCACTTGTTTCTCCTAAAGAGTTTGAAAAACAAGTTAAAGAGCATGCTGCAGCAATTAAGAAACATTTTGGTGTAAAACCTACAGCATTCAGAAATACAGAGCTTATTTACTCTGATGCAATTGGTGCGGCAGTTGCAGATATGGGTTATAATGTAATGTTGACTGAGGGTGCAAAACACATACTAGGTTGGAAGAGTCCTAACTTTATTTATACCAATTCAATCAATCCAAAATTGAAACTATTGTTAAAGAACTTTAACCTTAGTGATGATATTGCATTCAGATTCTCAGATAAAGGTAGTGCCGACTGGCCGTTGACAAGCGACAAGTACGCTGGTTGGTTGCAACAAGCTGCAAATGATTCAGAGATAGTTAACCTATTTATGGATTATGAGACATTTGGAGAGCACCAAAGCGAGGCAACAGGTATTTTTGAGTTTGTTAAAGCTCTTCCAGCTGCTGTAATGGCAAACACAAACCTTAAATTCTGTACACCTTCTGAGGCAGCAGCAAAACATCAACCAGTAGCTCCTTTGCATGTTCCAGAAGCTATTTCATGGGCAGATGAGGAGAGAGATACAAGTGCATGGTTGGGTAATGAGCTTCAAAATGAGGCATTTACCAAATTGTATGCATTAGAGAAAGATGTAATGGCAAGTAAAGATGCACACTTGATTGCAGACTATAGAAAACTACAAGAGAGTGATCACTTCTATTATATGTGTACCAAATTCTTCTCAGATGGTGCAGTTCATAAATATTTCAACCCATATGAGACTCCATATGAGGCATTTATCAACTATATGAATGTGCTTAGCGACTTTGTTTTAAGAGTAGAGAAGACAGTAAAAAAAGCATCAAAAGCAAAAAAAACTACCAAAACTGAAAAATAGTAGTTACTTTTGCGCCTTTTCCAAAAAAGGAGATTAATAGAATAACAAGAAAAATATAGAATGGTAGAACAAATTAACAGACCAGATTACCTATTTGAAGTTAGTTGGGAAGTGTGTAATAAAGTAGGGGGAATTCACACTGTTATTGCTACCAAGGCTTTGGAACTGCAAAAAGAGTATGGTAAGAACCATATTCTTATTGGTCCTGATATAACTCTGGATTGTGACAATCCAGAGTTTAAAGAGGACAAAGTATTGTTCAGAACCTGGAAAAAGCAAGCAGCGAACGAGGGATTTAGGGTTAGAATTGGTAGATGGAATGTTGCCGGTAGCCCCATAGCCATATTGGTAGATTACAAATCTTTTATATCAAAGAAAGATTCAATTTTTGCCG
>JAFYMJ010000229.1 GCA_017556665.1 Bacteroidales bacterium | reverse complement strand
CGATACAGAGTATACAGGCGTGAACTATGTTGAGCAAGTATCTTGTAAAGAGGTGATAAAATACAACCAGGGAGCAGAGAAAAAAGTTGTTGTAGTGGATTGTGGTGTAACTACCAACATCATCCGCCAATTGCTTAAATATAATGTAGAAGTCATAAGAGTACCATGGAACTATGATTTCAACACATTAGAGTATAATGGCTTGTTAATTTCAAGTGGTCCTGGAGACCCAACTGTATGTACAGAGACAATAGCAAATATCAAGAAGGCTATGGAAAATCCTGATAAACCAATTCTTGGTGCTTGTATGGGTAACCTGCTTGTAGCATTAGCCAGCGGTGCTTCTGTATATAAACTTAAATATGGACATAGAGGAAGTAATCAACCTGTAAGAATTGGAAACACCAACAAATGTCTGATTACCTCACAAAACCATGGCTACGCCATAGATAACAATACAATTGGAAAAGATTGGGAGGCTTGGTTCAGCAATTTGAATGATGGTTCCAACGAGGGTATGAAACATAAAACAAATCCTTGGTATACCACTCAGTTCTTGCCAACAGACTGTACAATCCCAACCGATACAGATTTCTTGTTCCAAGACTTTATAAATAAGCTATAACCTCCAAAAAGAATTAAGATGAAAGAGATAAAGAAAGTTTTACTATTGGGTTCCGGTGCACTTAAGATTGGCGAGGCCGGAGAGTTTGATTACTCTGGTTCACAAGCACTAAAAGCACTAAAAGAAGAGGGCATAGAAACAGTGCTTATTAACCCTAACATTGCAACAGTTCAAACAAGCGAGGGTGTAGCAGACCAAATTTACTTCCTTCCAGTAACTCCATACTTTGTAGAAAAAGTTATTGCCAAGGAGCGTCCCGACGGAATTTTGCTATCCTTTGGAGGTCAGACCGCATTGAACTGTGGAGTTGAACTTTATAAGACAGGCATATTTGAGAAATATGATGTACAAGTTCTTGGAACTCCAGTTCAAGCAATCATTGATACAGAGGACAGAGAGCTGTTTGTAGAGAAATTGAATGAAATTGATGTACTTACTATAAAGAGTGAGGCTGTTGAAACAATTGCAGATGCAAAAAGAGCTGCATTGGAATTGGGATATCCTGTAATTCTTAGAGCAGCATATGCACTTGGAGGTTTAGGTTCAGGCTTCTGCGACAATGAAGAAGAATTGGTTGCTCTTGCAGAGAAAGCATTCTCATTCTCTCCACAAGTTTTGGTTGAGAAATCTTTAAAAGGATGGAAAGAGATTGAGTATGAAGTAGTAAGAGATAAATATGATAACTGTATTACAGTTTGTAATATGGAAAACTTTGACCCGCTTGGTATCCATACCGGTGAGTCTATTGTAATTGCTCCAACACAAACACTTAGCAGCAGAGATGCCAATAAATTACGTGAACTTGCTATTAAAATTGTAAGACACATTGGTATTGTTGGTGAGTGTAACGTACAATATGCATACGATCCAAAATCTGAGGATTACCGTCTGATTGAGGTTAATGCCCGCTTGAGCCGTTCATCGGCACTTGCATCAAAAGCTACAGGATATCCTTTGGCATTTGTTGCTGCAAAAATTGGCTTGGGTTACGGATTGCACGAGCTTAAGAACTCTGTAACAAAAACAACAAGTGCATTCTTTGAGCCTGCCATTGACTATGTTGTTTGTAAGATTCCTAGATGGGATTTGGGCAAATTCCAAGGTGTAGACAGAGAGATTGGATCATCTATGAAATCTGTAGGTGAGGTTATGGCAATTGGCAGAACCTTTGAAGAGGTTATTCAAAAAGGTCTGCGTATGATTGGCCAAGGCATGCACGGTTTTGTAGAGAACAAGGAGCTTGTTATTGAAGATATTGACAAAGCATTAAGGGAGCCAACCGACAAACGTATATTTGTGATAAGCAAAGCAATGCGTGCAGGTTACACTGTAGATCAGATTCATGACCTTACCAAGATTGACAAATGGTTCCTTGAGAAGCTTATGAATATAATGAACACCTCTAAAGAGTTACATAATTGGGGTGCAAACCATAAGCAACTTACAGATATGCCTGTAAATTTGTTAAAGAAAGCAAAAGTACAAGGCTTTACAGACTTCCAGATTGCCAGAGCAATTGGTCTTGAAGGAGAGATTGAGGATGGTGCTCTAACTGTAAGAAATTACAGAAAATCAATTGGAATTGTTCCATCTGTAAAACAAATAGACACATTGGCTGCAGAGTATCCTGCTCTAACAAATTACCTATACCTTACTTATAGTTTTGGACCACACGATGTAAACTATTTGGGTGACCACAAATCTATTGTTGTATTAGGTTCTGGTGCATACCGTATTGGCTCATCTGTAGAGTTTGACTGGTGTGGCGTACAGGCTTTGCAGACAATCAGAAAAGAGGGATACAGAAGTGTAATGATCAACTACAATCCAGAAACCGTATCTACAGACTACGATATGTGCGACAGATTGTACTTTGATGAGCTTACATTCGAGAGAGTGATGGATGTTATAGATTTGGAGAACCCTAATGGAGTAGTTGTTTCTACCGGTGGCCAAATTCCTAATAACCTCGCTCTTAGACTTGATGCCCAGAATGTGAAACTTCTTGGAACAAGTGCAAAAAGCATTGACAACGCAGAAGACAGGGATAAATTCTCTGCTATGCTAGACAGAATAGGTGTTGACCAGCCAAAATGGAGTGCACTTACATCTATGGAGGATATAAATCAGTTCATAGAGAAAGTGGGATTCCCTGTTTTGGTAAGACCTTCATATGTATTGTCGGGAGCAGCAATGAATGTATGCTCTAACCAGGAAGAGTTGGAAAGATTCCTTAAACTTGCTGCCAATGTATCTAAAAAGCACCCAGTTGTAGTTAGCCAATTCATTGAGCATGCCAAAGAGGTAGAGATGGATGCTGTTGCGGAAAATGGTGAGATTATAGTATATGCAATTAGTGAGCATATTGAGTATGCTGGTGTTCACTCAGGTGATGCAACAATTCAGTTCCCTCCTCAAAAACTATATGTAGAAACAGCAAGAAGGATTAAGAGAATCAGCCGACAAATTGCTAAAGAGCTTAATATTTCCGGTCCTTTCAATATCCAGTTCCTTGCTAAGGAGAACGACATTAAGGTTATTGAGTGTAACCTAAGAGCATCAAGAAGCTTCCCATTTGTAAGTAAAGTTCTTAAAGTAAACTTTATTGAACTTGCTACCAAGATTATGTTGGGACTTCCTGTTGAAAAACCTAACAAGAACTTGTTTGATCTTGACTATGTAGGTATTAAAGCCAGCCAGTTCTCATTTAACAGACTTCAGAAAGCAGACCCTGTATTGGGTGTTGATATGGCTTCAACAGGTGAGGTTGGATGTATTGGTTCAGACTCTTCTTGTGCAATCCTTAAGGCTATGCTTTCTGTAGGTTACAGAATTCCAAATATTGAGAAAGGTATTTTGCTTTCTACCGGTAATGCAAAACAAAAGGCAGATACACTTGAGGCTGCAAAAATGCTTAAGGCAAAAGGATACAAGTTATATGCAACCGGCGGTTCTTCAAAATTCCTTACAGACAATGGAGTAGAGAACACCTTGGTATTCTGGCCAAATGAGGAAGGTACTCCTAAAGCATTGGATATGTTGCATAACAGAGAGATTGATATGGTTATCAACATTCCTAAGAACCTTACCCCTATTGAGCTTAAGAACGGTTACACAATCAGACGTGCTGCAATTGACTTGAATATTCCACTTGTTACAAATGCAAGATTGGCAACTGCATTCATTAATGCATTCTGTACAATGGATATAGAAAGAATTGCCATCAAGAGCTGGTCTGAGTACAAATAAAAAATAAAGTTGCCTTCCGGCAACTTTATTTAAAAGAGATAAAAAAAACATTGATGAGCTCATCAATGTTTTTTTTATTTAGAAGATAAATCCAACCTTAAACTGTATTCCTCTGAATGTATCCTGTCACTTAAAAGACATAAGAACAACTATAATGACTAGAATTTTTTCACTTTCATCATCTTAAAATTTAAATGTATTTTACTTCATTAACTTTTTCCAATTCAAATAGCCAAAGAATGCAATAACAGCATACAATGCATATAACCCAGAGGTCAAATAGAGTTCTTTATATACATACAATCCTGCCGATACCAGATCTACAACTATCCATACCCACCATTGCTCTATAAATTTTCTTGCCAACATCCACATTCCCACAATACTTAAAGCTGTTGTATAAGAATCAAGATAAGGTACATTGCTGTCGGTGAAGGAAATTAGAATATATAAAATTAAAATAAAGGTTAATACAAAAACCAATATAGATGGAAAAATCAACCTTTTTGGAATCTTGCTAATTGGTAACTCATTGCCATTTGATGCTTCGGAACACTTGTTTTTGTTTCCATATTTCCACAAAAACCATCCATACAATGCTGCTAAAAGATAGTATACGTTAATTCCAAAATCTGCATATAACCCAGCATCCCAGTAAATGAAAATATATATAGCCGGCATTATAATTCCAGCAATCCACAAATGAATGCTTGCCTTGTATTCCAGATACAGGTATACAAGTCCTACAATTGTTCCAATAATTTCAAGAAACTCAAACATTGCATTATTATTATAACCGTGTAAAGATAATAAATATGTCTTATATGAATAGACTAATTTGTAAAATGCAAAAAATCCGGATCAAATATGTTTGACCCGGACTTATATATAATCAGGAATACTTTGTTAGAAAGTGAAACCTACTTTAAATTGCATAGCACCTAATGTAACCAAATCAACCAACATGCTATATCCTACTTGGATTTTAAATTTGTTCATTTTAAGACCAATAGATGGACAACAATAGAAACATGAAACAGAATTGCCATAATCATTCTCAATACCAATTGTATATCCAATATCTGCCGATGCAAATACAGAAGATTTCTCAGATATAGGTAAGAAACCTTTCACATTAGCATATACAGGAATCATAAAAACCTCAGCATCGGTCTCATATGCATAATCAAGACCCGCTCCTGCACCCAAAAAGAATCTTTCATTGAACATTACGCCATGAGTTGTAAACACATTAATTCTGTCTGACATTTCAATACCGAATTTTTCAAAGGACAATGAATAACCAAAATCAACCTCACCAGAATACCTCGATTGTGCATTTGCAGAGAAACCAGCTATCATAAAAATAGCTAAAATAATTAGGAATCTTTTTGTTTTCATAATAGATAATTTTAATGGGTTTGAACAAATTTAATAAAATTTACACTAAATGACAAAAAATTTAAATTTATCAGCAAGCTGCCATTTGGGTTCGAGCCCCAAAAGTGAAACGTTAAAAATTGTGGATTTGTCAAAGTGCCGTAGATACTAGGCAGGAAGGTTTTTTTTGTCCACATTACCTTTTTATGCGGAGCATACTTGGGTATGTGAGCAATAAAAAATACCGCACCTAACGACGTAGATGCGGTACTTTCACAAATCTGAGTGATCCGCTTGGGGCTCGAACCCAAGACCCCAACATTAAAAGTGTT
>JAFYMJ010000228.1 GCA_017556665.1 Bacteroidales bacterium | reverse complement strand
ATTCACTAAATCAGTTGTGAGAGAGCAATTATAATTTGCAAACATCTAAATCCAACAGGCTGGTGAAGATGAAGATAGCCTCGCAGCGGCATTGGATCCCGAAATGGGAGGGCACCAGCTCTGCTGGGAGGACCGCCAGAGGCCTATCTGAAGATTCACTAAATCAGTTGTGAGAGAGCAATTATAATTTGCAAACATCTAAATCCAACAGGCTGGTGAAGATGAAGATAGCCTCAAAGGGCGTTGGCTCCCGAAGAGGGAGGGCACCAGCTCTGCTGGGAGGACCGCTTGAGGCTTATCTGGCACTTCACTTGATATAATAGATTTATATAGTAAGGGTGAGATATCAGGGGGAAGTTAAAATTTAAAAGGTTGACCTCTTGGCCAACCTTCTGCTGCTACTATTTATCTTTCTCTTTTGATTTCTCTTTTTTGTAATATTTTCCATCCTTTCCCTTCTTGTACTCTTTCCCCTTTCCCATTAACCTAAGATACTTTATTACCTGCTGTTCATCCATTATAAGTCTAAAGGCTGCAACATTCTTTTCTTCCCATTTGTCGCTTACCGCCTTATACGAATTCCCATCCTGGCTACCTCTGGATTTCATCTCTTCAAACTCATCTATAAGTCCAGTATAATTAACCTGCAGTACTGAATCTACATAAAAGGCTTGAGTAGAATTAAGTTCAAGTTCGGTTATAAGTTTTTCTGTAAACTCACTTGCCATCTCTATTGGGTCCATTTTTGGAGGTTCCTGCTGTTGCTGTTGTGCAAGAAGATTATTTGCACTTAATAAGGCTATTGCAATAACAGCCAATCTAAAAAATTTATTCATAAGGTACTTATTGTATGTTATTTTTTAGTGTTATATTTGCTTTAAACTGCTAAGTTAAATAAAATTCACAAGATATGAGAAACATTTTTAAGAGTCTAGTTTTGGTACTGGTAGCGTTATTTGTTTATAATCAGTCTGATGCATGTACAAATATTATAGTTACTAAAGGTGCCAGCAAAGATGGATCGGTAATGGTAACATACTCTGCCGATGCACACGTTTTGTATGGTGAACTTTACCATACTCCAGCAAATATCTTTCCAAAAGGGAGTAAATTGGCTGTATATGAGTGGGATACTGGCAGATATATGGGAGAGATTGCCCAAATAGCAAAAACATATTCCACAATGGGTAATATGAATGAGCACCAGGTGATTATTACAGAAACAACTTTTGGAGGTAGAGAGGAACTTGTAGATACAACTGGTATAATAGATTATGGTTCATTGATTTATATCACCCTTCAAAGAGCAAAGACTGCAAGAGAGGCTATTAATGTTATGACCTCTTTGGTTGCAGAGTATGGTTTTGCATCGGGAGGAGAATCATTCTCAATTGCAGACAAGAATGAGGCATGGATTCTTGAAATGGTTGGAAAAGGTGTAAAGCTTAACAAAAAAGGGGTAAATGAGAACAGAGGAGCCAATTGGGTTGCAATAAGAATCCCCGACGGATACATCTCTGCACATGCTAACCATTCAAGAATAGATAAATTCCCTCTAAATGATCCAGAGAATTGCTTGTATAGCAAAGATGTAATTTCATTTGCAAGGGAAGCCGGATTATACAATGGTAAAGATGAGGACTTTAGTTTCTGTGATACATATGCTCCAGCAGATTGGGGTGCATTAAGAGGATGCGAGGCTAGAGTTTGGGCTGCATTCAATATTTTGGGCGGTGGGAAAATAGGGGAGAAGCCTGCTATGGATTATTACGATTATGCAAGTGGTGACAACCCTTCAAACAAAATGCCTTTATACATTAAACCATCTCATCTTTTAACAGTAAAAGAGGTTGCAGATGTAATGAGAGACCACTATGAAGATACCCCTCTTGATATGAGAAAAGATATTGGTGCAGGCGGATTTGAACTTCCATACAGATGGCGTCCAATGTATTTTAAAGTAGGAGAGTTGGAGTATACCAATGAAAGAGCCATTGCCACCCAACAGACAGGTTTCTGGATTTTAGGTCAGGCAAGAAATTGGCTTCCCGATGAAATTGGTGGAATTCTTTGGTTTGGCGTAGATGATGCAGCATTGTCATGTCTGACACCTGTGTACTCAAGTGGAGTAAGAGTTCCACATTGTTTTGCACACGGCAATGGAAACATGACAACCTATTCTCCAACATCAGCTTTCTGGTTGTTTAACAGAGTTGCTCAATTTGCATATTTAAGATATAACCTGTTGGCTCCAGAGGTGCAGAAAACTGCAAATGAGCACGAACTGGGCTCTATGCAGATAATACCTACAGTAGACGAAGAGGCTTTAAGACTTTACAATACAGAGCCAGAAAAAGTTAAAGAGTATCTTACTGTATGGAGTGAGAAATTTGCAGACAGACTGTTCAAAAAATGGAAAGAGCTGGATGAGTACCTGCTTGTTAAGTACATAGATGGTAATGTTAAAAAACAGAACCCGGATGGTACATTCAAAGATAATGGTTTTGGTAGAGGTATTCCAGACAATCCATCACAGCCAGGTTACAGCGAGCACTGGAAAGAGCAAGTTGTAAAAGATACCAAAGAGCATCTGATGGTAAAATAGAGATAGAAGAGGTGACCAAGCGGTCACCTCTTCTCTATTATTTGATTGTATAGTAATTTGGTTTTCTGTTCTTGTAGTAAACAAGGTATTTGAAACCGCACTCTTTGATTATTTGGCTGTAAAGTTCAAAATTGTCTCCAAACCTGTCTCTGCCGTGAGTGTCTGATCCAATGCTCAATGCCTCTCCTCCAAGTTCTTTAAATCTTTTTAGAATATCAAGGTCCAGCTTTGGAATGTATCCTGCGTGGTTAGTATAGGTTTTGGTATTTATTTCAAATGTTTTGCCATTTTCTACAAGATACTTAAAGATAGCATCTATATAATCTCCATATCTCTTATAGGTAATGTCTCTCTCCTGTTCAGAGTAAGGAGAATACCTTGCCACGTAGTCATAATGCCCCAAAATGTCAAAATCCTTAAACTCAACGCAAAGGTTATACATTAATTCAAGGGCATTAGAGTATGCTTGCCATGCATCCCTCCCTTTGTAATATGTACGTCTGTAAGGATCTGTCCCATCAATTGTATGTAGCGATGCAATAACGGTGTCAAAATGATATTTTCCGGTAAACTCCTTAATGGTTTGCATGAACTTGCCAGGCATAAGTCCAACCTCAATACCTTTAAGTAGTTGCAAGTCTCTCTCTTTGCTTCCCAACCCATACTCAAATGATATTTTGTCTATCTCTGCTTGTTGAACGTCAGGGTTAAAATTAAACTCCATTTCTCCAAGTGCAGGGTCAATATCATAATGGTCTGTTAATGCAACTCCTGCAAGATTGCGTGCAAGGGCTGCCTCTACAGCCTCTTTAATTGTTACTGGGCTGTCGGGAGAAAAATTGGTATGTGTATGATTGTCAAAAAATCTCATAATTCTTTTAGCTTGTTGCAGACAAATCTGTTTTGCGGTGCAAAGGTAAAAATTATAACTTTGTGTTCAATAAAATTGGTTATGAATATTTTTGGGAGCAAAAGATTAAGGTATTTTCTGCAATTGTGCATTCTGGTAGCATTGTGTTGTGGTGTTGCCGGTAAAATAACTTTAATGTCTGTTGCCATTCCAATTTTTGTATCGGTGATACTTACAAACAAGATATTTTGCAGTTACTTATGCCCTTTGGGATTTGTCAGTGAATTGGCTGTAAAGTGTAAAAGAGTACTTAAAATAAAAGGGTATGCAATTGCAAGGAATTCTCTTCCCGACAAATTGTTGAGGTCTATAAAATATATTATTCTGTTTTTGCTGGTGTATATTGCATCTCCCCTTGCAGAGGCATCTGGAATAGCACTTCTTCTTTTTATGGTGCTCATTGTAGTTCCCTCACTTTTTATAGATATGTTTGGATGCAAATACATTTGCCCTGTAGGGGCTGCCAGTAACATACTTAAATTCACACTTGTTTTTGTTGGGTGCTCATTACTGATGTGGATTCTCCGTTCTGCAGATATAAGTATCCCAATACCTGTATATGTGGGAGTTTTGTGTGCAATTGGTTATCTGTTAGAGATATTCACATATAAAGCAGAGTATAATGTCTCTCTTTTGCACATACACAGAGACAAGAACAAGTGTACACAATGCGGTGAATGCAAAAAGGCTTGCCCTTATTCAGTTAATGTATCCAATGTATCCAGGGTAGTGGACATTGACTGTAATTTGTGCGGAGAGTGTGTATCTGAATGTAAAGAAGATGCATTAAAAGTAGGAATCTGCAACACGCGTGAAGGACAAAACCAAATAAAAGGACAATGGCTTCCACTCCTTGTTATTGTAATTTTTATTCTAATGGTGTGTTATATAACCAGTAAGGCAATCTGATAGACAATATATGCCACAACCCAGGCAACTGCTGTATTGTAGACAATTGTAAATACACCCCACCACTTGTTGCCAGTTTCATTAATTACAGCAACTATTGTGGCAATACAAGGGAAGAACAGCAGTATGAATACCATAAATGCCAATGATGATGCTGGGGTGTAATTGCCGGATTTTATAATTGCTTCCTGTAATCCCTCCTCGTTCTCTCTATCGTATAAAACTCCCATGGAACTTACAACCAACTCCTTGGCAGGAATACTTGTTACAATTGCTATGCTGGCTCTCCAGTCAAGGCCAAGTGGCTCCATAACTGGCTCAATACTTTTCCCAATCTTGCCAATGTATGATTGCTCAGACTGCTCGGCAACAGTAAGATCATCATTCTTTGGATAGTAGCTCAAAGCCCAGATTACTATTGTGGACAAAAGTATAACTGTTCCTATCTTTTTAAGGTATTGTGCACATTTCTCCCACATATGCTTAATTACGGCATACATTGTTGGTATTCTGTACGGAGGAAGCTCCATAACAAACGGGGTATCATCTTTACTGTAAAATACCCTTCTAAGAATTCTGGCTGTTATTATTGCCACTACCGTACCCAGAATATAAAGGCCAATTAAAACAGATGCAGCATTATTAGGGAAGAATGTCCCTATAAGCAACAGATAAACAGGGAGCCTTGCACTGCAGGACATAAACGGGGTAACCAATATGGTAATTATCCTGCTACTTCTGCTCTCAATTGTTCTGGCAGCCATAATTGCAGGGACATTGCAACCAAATCCCATTATAAGTGGAATAAAAGATTTTCCGTGAAGACCCATTCCATGCATTATCCTGTCCATTATGAATGCAGCTCTGGCCATATAGCCGGAATCTTCCATTAATGATATAAACAGGTACAGGATAAGGATATTTGGAATAAAGACTGCAATTCCACCAATTCCACCAAGAATTCCATCTATCAGCAAATCTTTGGCTGCGCAATCTGGCAGGCTGGTGTTAAGATATCCGCTTGCCCACTCAAAAGCACTCTCAATCCACCCCTGTGGGTATGCTCCAAGTGTAAAGGTAGCATAAAACATAGCCCATACAAGGAACAGGAATATTGGGAATCCAAGCCATTTGTTTGCAACAAGCAAATCTATATGTCTTGATTTCTCGTTGGTATTTATTTTGCCTTTGGTTAAAGTCTCCTGCAGAGCTCCGGCAATAAATCCGTATCTGTAATCACTTAATGCACTCTCTGCATCTTGACCCAGCACTTTTGTTATGGTAGAGTTTGATTTGTTGGTTTGAGCCTTAAGATCTTCTATATTTGATACACCAGACAATACCTCCAGTGCCTCGGTATCTTTCTCAATAAGTTTAAGTGCCCAGTATCTGTATGGGAATTGGTGAGGAATATAGTCGCTCTGGCGCAACAACTTTCCAATTTTGGAAATCTCTTCCTCTATGGCATTACCATAATTGATATGAATATGCCTAAAGACCTTATTTTGCCCCTCAAACATCTCAATTACAGTATCCAGCAATTTGCCAAGTCCCTCTCCGGTTTTTGCTACAGTAGGAACAAGAGGCAAACCCATTATGTTTTCCATAAGTGGAATGTTAAGTTGGGCACCGCTTCTCTCAAGCTCATCGTACATGTTCAGAGCAACAACAGTAGGGATATTCAAATCAATTATCTCAGTTGTAAGATACAGGTTCCTTTCAAGATTTGATGCTACAACTGCATTGATGATTATATCGGGACTATTGCTAAGCAAATGTTGTCTAACATATATCTCTTCTGGAGAGTAAGCAGAAAGGGAATATGTTCCGGGAAGGTCTGTAATATTGAATCTGTAACCTTTGTAATCAAAATGCCCCAGTTTGGCATCTACTGTAACGCCGCTGTAGTTTCCCACTCTCTCTTTACTTCCCGACAATATATTGAACAGAGATGTTTTTCCGCTGTTGGGATTTCCTATTAAGGCAATGTTAATGACATTGTTCTTTGTAGGTGCCTTGATTTTGCTGCAGCAGCCTCCAAGGGCACAACTGTCACCGCTGCACGTGTTGCAGTCAGATACAAATACTCTTTGACAGCGGCTTTCAAACTCCTGCCCCTTATTGTCAGAGGTTATTACATCAATCATATCAGCCTCGCTGCGTCTTAATGAAATATCGTAACCCATAACGGAGTATTTGATAGGATCATTCAATGGTGAACTTTGTAGAGAGGTTACTTTCTGCCCCCTTACAAATCCCATCTCTATAATCCTTTTTCTAAAGCCGCCGTTGCCGGCAACCTTAACTATATAAGCAGACTCTCCGCTACCCAGTTCCGATAATTTCATATATACTTATATCTGCAATTGTTAAAAAAAATATCCATATTGCTATGGATATTTAAGGTATTCTTAGTTGTCCATTGCTTTGCTCCAGACATACATTATTTTAACTCTAGGTTTGGCACCTGTACTTAGATTTCCTTTTACATATCCTTTGTAGTAAGCCATCATATCTACATCATATGTAATGTTGCCGTATGAATCCTCGGATTGTGTAAGAGGCATAAACCAAGCATTAAGGTAAGGATCTGCTACCAGCTCATCTTTGCTTGCCATAAACAAATCTCTGATGTAGTATGAGATATCACCATGGTAGTGTTCCAGTGATCTGTTCAACTCTCCGTTAGGATTATTTGTAATCCATACATCATCTGTAAATGTATATTTGGTAAGGTTGAACTCCTCATTGTATTCTCTTATTGCAGGGAAAATGTTTGCAGGATAGTTATCCATATTGTAATCTGCAGGGATATCAACTGGCAAATAGAATGTGGCACTACCTATAGTAAGGTTGTAATTGTTGCTGTCGTTGCCTGTCTCTTTTTCAAATCTCTCTTTCTCTTTTACATACCAAGTGTCCAATGTCTCTTTTAACGTTACACAGTCAACATATGGTTTTAGTCCGGCAATACCCTCTATAGGTATGTTAAGTTGCTCGTTTGAAAGATCAACTTGACCTTTAGACTCATGCTCTGCAATGTTAAGGGCATATGTGTTTGTAAAGTACATACCAATAAGTGTATCCTTTCTACCTAAACCCTCTTCCCATGTAGGTTGGAAATTACTCTTTATATAAAGGATAGCATTCTCCAATGTTGATATGTTAAGTCTTCCACCATAAGTGAATTTGTCTGGATTGGAACATTTGATGATAACACCCTTATGTGTCTCATTATACAGCTCCATTGAATCTGCCTGCTCTTTTGTGTAGTTCAAAAGCTCGTATGCTATTGAGTGGTCCAAATAGAACTTGACTGAGTCACCGCCAAAGAATGTGATAGGGGTCTTGTTCAAAGGAGTGGTGCTGTAGTCATTTGCAGTAAATGAATTGTTGTAGCAAGTTATTGAGTCTATGTGTTTGTATGTTCTATAGACATTAATCTCTTGCGGCATGTGCAAATCTGCATCGGTCAATGCAAATTTTTCATCTACAGGGATAACAAGATATACAGATTTTACCTGATGGTCCTTACCTAAATCCAAACCCTCTACAGAAAGAGATATATCTCCAACAGTTGCAAAGTTTGACATTCCATACTCTTGGGTGTTGAATGCACCAAAAAAGCCATAAGTAGCATTTAGTGTCTGTAAGGAATCACTTATGTTAATTCTAAGTGGAAGGTCAATCTCGCTGTGCGACATATATAACTGCTCACTCTCTGGCACCAGTCCGTTTCCCAAAGTCTTGTCCATTTCTATACACGCAACAGCAGAAAACAATACTGCTATAAAGACCAATAATTTCTTAAATTGCATTTCCTTCTAAAATTTTATCGTAAAATTGGTTGTACTCTTTAACGTATGTATTGTCAGATGTGTTAATTTCAACAAAAGGAAGAGTTGGAAGTTTAGAAGATTTGATTGCATCATCAACCTCTTTGCACAACTCCTTGCTTCCGTAAATTATACCATCTGCATACTCAATCGCAAGTTTAGCAAGATTTGTGCCATTAGCTGGGTTAAGTGTGTTCAAATCTTTAGTTTTTATTCCAGGCAACAATATTTTCTCGCACATATTGTCAGAGAATGTAACATCCGATACCTCATCATACAATGACAATACAAGTTTTGTGTTTGCGAAAATAGGGTCCTCTTTATACTCTTTGATTTTCTTAAGATATATAGGCAGAATATGGGACATCCATCCAGAGCAGTGGATAATGTCCGGTTTCCATCTTAATTTCTTAACTGTCTCCAATACACCTCTGGCAAAAAATATTGCTCTCTCATCATTATCTTCAAAGAAATTGCCTTCGGCGTTTGTGTATACAAATTTTCTGTGAAAATAATCATCATTGTCAATAAAATAAACCTGCATTCTTGCTGCAGATATAGATGCAACCTTAATTATTAGCGGTCTGTCTATATCATTTACAACAATGTTCATTCCAGAGAGACGGATTACCTCGTGCAATTGGTTTCTACGTTCATTTATACACCCGAATCTTGGCATAAACGAGCGAATTTCTTTACCACTCTCCTGGATTCCCTGAGGCAAATATCTTCCAACTGTAGAGATAGTTGTTTCAGGTAGATAAGGTAGAATCTCTGAGTTTACAAATAGTACTCTTTTAGGTTCACTCATATTTTGACACATTTTAATGTGCAAAGATAATAAAAAATAATTAAAGATTTTAATATAAGTTTTTTGTGATTATCTTTGAGGGTTAATTGTATATGGCACGTAAAGAGAAAAATATAATTGCAAAGAGGTTAATTCACTCATACCTGTCGTCAATAATAAGTATCTCACTGGTATTATTGCTGATTGGGATATTTGGTGTCATTGCAATAAATGCCCAGCAGGTAAGCAAATATTTTAAGGAGAATGTAAAGGTTACTGCAATCTTAAAGGAGAATGTGGCAGAGAGAAAGGCTCGTGACCTTGAAAAAAAACTTGCCGCCATGCCGGCAATAAAAGCAACAACATATGTTTCCAAGGAACAGGGGACAAGGGAGTTGAAAAAGATGTTGGGAGAGGATTTTATGGAGGCTTTTGATATAAATCCGGTTCCGGTTTCCATAGAACTTAACATTAATGCGGCATATTTCTCGGCCGACAGCCTTAATTCATTGGAGAAGAAAATATTGAGGTTTAAAGAGGTGGAGGAGGTGTCGTACCAGCATTCCATAGTTGAGGTACTTAACAGAAATATAGAGAAAGTGGGAATTATATTCCTTGTCTTTATTGGACTGCTTACATTCATTTCGTTTGTACTTATAAACAATACTGTCCGCCTGAATGTCTACTCAAAAAGGTTCTCTATCTACACAATGAGACTGGTTGGTGCCACCAGGGGTTTTATAAGGGCTCCTTTTTTGTGGAAGGCCGTTCTTCAGGGGATGTTGTCGGGACTATTGGCAGTATTGTATCTTCTGGGAATTTTACATTTGATAAGAGAGGAGTTCAGCGAGTTCTTTACTGTGTTTGACATGCAGCTGATTGCATATGTATTGGCTGGAGTTGTTGCATTGGGTGCACTAATCTGTTGGATTAGCACACTATTTGTAATTAACAAACTGGTCTCGTTAAACAATGATGATTTATATTACTAAATAAAGTTGGCTTATATGAAAAAGATAGATGATTCTAAATTTGCCCTTCCATATAAAAACATCCTGTATATTATTATAGGATTTGCAGTTATGGTGCTTGGATATGTATTGATGGCAGGTGGCGGAAGCGATGATCCGAATGTTTTCAATATGGAGATGTTCAGTTTTAGAAGAACAGTTCTGGCCCCAATTGTCATTCTTGCAGGAATGGTTGAGATAATTTGGGCAATCATGTATATTGGAAAATCTAAAAAAGAAAACAAATAATGAGCGAGTTGGAAGCAATATTGTTAGGTCTTGTGCAGGGCTTGACAGAATTTTTGCCGGTAAGTAGCAGCGGCCATCTTACTATAGCAAAATCTTTGTTTGGTATTGAGACATCTAATCTTAGTTTTGAGGTTGCTGTGCATGCTGCAACAGTTATGAGTACTATTGTAGCGTTCAGAAAAGAGATTCTAAAGCTTCTGTTGGGCTTCTTTTCATTTAAGATGAACGCAGAAAAGGATTATATCTTTAAGATTTGTGTCTCTATGATCCCTATTTTTATTGTGGGTGTCTTTTTTAAGGATTATGTGGAGGCCCTTTTTGGAGAAGGTCTGTTGGTTGTTGGATGTATGCTTTTGGTAACTGCCTTGTTGCTTACTTTAAGTGAATACTTGTCTAAGAAACAGCAACAGAAAGCTGCGTCAGATAATATGGAGGCAGGTCATGAAGTGACATATAAGGATGCAATAATCATTGGAATTGCCCAAGCTTTTGCTGTACTGCCCGGTTTGTCTCGCTCAGGTACAACAATCTCTACAGGATTGATGTGTGGAGTAAAGAAAGCTTCTGTGGCACAGTTCTCATTCCTTATGGTGCTTGTCCCAATTTTGGGAGAGGCTTTTTTGGAGCTTGTAAGTGGCGAATTTTCGGGAGAGTCGTCGGGAATAGGAGGATTGCCTTTGCTTTTAGGTTTTGTAGCAGCATTCCTATCTGGCCTTTTTGCTTGTACCTTAATGATAAACATTGTTAAGAAGGCAAAATTGTGGTGGTTTGCAATATATTGTGTAATAGCAGGCGCATTGTGTCTGATTTCAACTTTTGCATAATTGTATAATGAATAGGAAACTTTATTATTTTGTCTCTGACGTGCATTTGGGACTGGATTACAAAGATCCTGTTTCAAGGGAGGCAAAATTTGTGAGGTTTTTAAATGGTTTGCCCAATAATACCCAGGCAATATATCTGTTGGGGGATATTTTTGATTTTTGGTATGAGTACAAGCATGTGATTCCAAAAGGATATACCAGAACTCTTGGTGCATTGGCATCGTTGGTAGATAGAGGTGTGCAGGTCTATTTCTTTAATGGCAACCACGATATATGGACTTATTCCTATCTGCAGAATGAGGTTGGAGTAAAACAGTTGCAACAACCGTATATAACTGAAATTGAGGGAAAGACTTTTTGTTTGGGACATGGTGACGGTTTGGGGAATGGTGACTACGGTTACAAGTTCTTGAACGGAATATTCAAAAGCAGATTCCTTCAGGTTCTTTTTAGCAGTATCCATCCAAGATGGGCGTTGGGTTTTGGAAAATGGTGGAGCAAACACAACAGGCTTACCCACCAGAACAGTACTTGGCAGTGGAGGGGCGAGGATGAGAGGATTGTACAGTTTTCAAATCAATTGAATGAGAACAGTATCAATAAGATAGATTACTTTATTTATGGCCATTTCCACTATCCAACCCATATGAAGCTTAAGGGTGGGGGAGAATTGTTTATCCTTGGCGAATGGATAAATAATTGTGATTATCTTGTATATGACGGTCAAACAATAAAAAGAGAGAATCTGCTGTAGGTTCTCTCTCTTTTTAGAATCCAAATATGGAGTGATACAGGTAGAAGAATCGGCCGCTGTGCCAAAGTGCAATAAGTTCTTCTACATTCCGGTCTTCTCCAAAACGGTCGTATTGTTTTTTCAGGTCAGAGCCAAACAGTTTTGCTATCCCTT
>JAFYMJ010000227.1 GCA_017556665.1 Bacteroidales bacterium | reverse complement strand
TTTTTAGACCCTTTTTGGGGTGTTTTTAGACCCCCATTTTTTAAGTGGTGACCAAAAGTGACCATTTTTGAGGTTTTGAAAAGAAGAAACCCCCGTAGAAGTTGTTCTACGAGGGTTTTTTGGTACCCAGAGCCGGTACTTAACCGAGATTTTATGGGTAACTATATATAGCTAAGTATATGTAAATCAGCGTTTGCAAAAATATGTATTTTCTCTTAATTGCACAAAAAAGATTATATTTTGTTGGTTTTGGCTACCCTTTGGCTACCCAGAGAAATAAATTTATTATATTTGCAAATATATGAAAATAAGGGAAATAAAATGGCTATAAGGAAGGACTTGAGAAGTGATAATACTTATATTATCTCAAAAGACTCTACAGATAACCCTAAATTGGGCGCTAAAATCCTTAATGATGGCAGAGAAAGCTTGTTTTTGGATTTCTATTTTGGCTACACAAAAGAGGTTAATGAGAAAACCGGCAAAGAGGTTTTAAGGAAGGACAGAAAAAGGGAATATCTGTCTTTATACCTATGGCAAGCGCCTAGAACTCCACAAGAAAGACAGCATAATAAAGAAACTTTGGAGCTGGCAAAGGGAATTAGGTATGAAAGGGGGCAACAGCTTTTAGAGAGCCTTGAAGGATATAGGGTTAAAGCAAGTAGGGAAATAAACTTTTTAGAGTATTTCCAGAAGTATATAGACAGCTATACCAAAAAGGATATAAAGATGATGCAGATAGCCTTACAGAGATTTAAGGATTTTTTGGAGGCTACACCTCAGTATGTTAAGTATAAAAGTAAGATTAAGCCAGAGCAAATAACTAAAGATATGATCCTGGCATTTACTGAGTATCTACAAGGAAGAAGTAAGGGGGAGGGCGCTAAGAGTATATACCAGAGGTTTAAAAAGGTTGTTAAGTATGCCATAGATCACGATATAATGGTTAAAAACCCTTGCAATGGAATTTCCATAAAGATAGATGATCAACAGCTTACAAAAGAGATCCTATCTCTGGAGGAAATCCAAACGCTTATGAGCACCCACTATCATTGTGAAAATGTTGAGATAAGAAGGGCTTTTATATTTTGTCTGTATACCGGCTTGAGGTTTTGTGATGTTAAGGATTTAACATATAGAAATGTGGATAAATCCAATATGTTGCTAAGGTTTGAGCAAAACAAAACAAAGGGGCATAGCTCTGCAAGTGGTGTTAATATCCCGTTAAATGAAGGATTGCTTGCTTTTGTGGGAGATCCAGCAGAAGGACAAACCAGAGATAGCCTAATATTTAATTTACCTTCTTATGAGGCGTGCTTAAAGGCTGTTAAACGATGGGTAAAAAGAGCCGGTATAGATAAGCATATAAGCTGGCATTGTGCAAGGCATTCTTTTGCTGTAAATATCCTTAACAATGGGGCTAATGTAAAGACTCTAGCCAGCCTTTTAGGGCATAGTGGGCTAAAGCATACAGAGAAGTACACAAGGGCTATAGATAGCCTAAAACAAGATGCAATAAATAGTTTACCAAAGATTATATTGTAGATTATGGATCTGGAGAAAACAAACGCTATTATATCATTACTTGAGGGGCATATATTTGTATTTGATAAAATACTAACAGCACTTGAGTATGCTGAGATAAATGTGGCTGGAGGATTTATGCCGGTTAATGTGTGTAATTACTTTTTGCCTTCACAGAGAGAGGCTGTAGAGCTCAATATGGTAACTGAACACGATGTGAGGTTGGAACTATTGAAATGTGCAAAGGATGTGGCTGATATAAAAAATGTAGCCCAGATGTTTAAGATGTTAGTAGACCCCTTGAAGTTGAAAGCTATGTTGCCGGTTTGGGAGGGGATGATGAAAAGGATATTGAAGTGTAAAGAAGGTTATGAGGAGTTTATAAAGGCAGAAATGAGGGAATTTACTAAAATGGATATACAATGCTTTTATGTTGTTTTGGGGAACTTACAGAGATGGGAAAGGGGGCTTAATGATGTTTATAAGCAACTTGGAGGTGTAAATGTGTGGGCTGAAGATGAAAGTGTTTGTAGTAAAGAAAATCTGCCAGAGGCTTTTAAAACGCCTAAAGCTACATTTGTGCTTAGCAAATTGGTTGAGGCTGGCTTTTTAGATGATGCATATAAACCAACAGAGAGGTTGAAAACGATAGCACAAAAGACTCAATTTGTTGATATAGTTTGGGAGATGATTGGTTTGGAAAAAAATGAAAAATGGAAACATTTTGAAACATATTGGGGTGTTAAACATATGGCTCAGCAAAGGAAAAATACAGAAGATAGGGTTGGAAAGGTTAAAGGTGGAGAAACTATGGAAAAAGAGATAAGGGCATTGTTTGGCTAATTGGTTGAATTAGCGTGATTTATATACCTATATAAGTATTATGGTAATACCTATATAGGTATTTTTATTTTGATATGTGCCCTTTCTTTGCTCTTGCTATAGCATTAAAGCTGGAGTGGCTAACCGGCAGAATGTAAATTAAAATAGTAAGAACAATGAAACAGACAGAGCTTACAGAGCTGGCTACAGAGCTGGCTAATAGGGTGCTTTTTACAACAAAAGAAGTCCTTACAAGTGATGAAACGGCTAAGTATATGGGCGTTTCAAAAAGTTATCTATACAAGCTTACAATGAATAAGATTATACCTCATTATAAGCCTACCGGCAAGGTGGTGTATTTTAATAGGTTGGAGGTTGAGCAATGGTTGCAAAGCAATAGGGTTTCCAGCGCCAATGAGCTAAAAGAGAGAGTAAATGTGTATTGTGCAAAAGGAGGGGTTGTGTAATGGCTGTTTTTACCGACTATTATAAGTTTGAGAGGTTGGCTGTTAAGTCAAAATCCAGGCTGGACTGCACCTCCTCAACCAGAACTTATGAGGATCTTGAGGAGAAACGAGCAACCAAAGCAATTAAAGAAACCGATAAGAGGGATTGTACTGATGTGGGGGCTTTGGTTATATACTACAATGATGTGCCTCCTCAATTTACTTGTAGTCACCAGAGAAGGGCAGATAAAAGTATTTCTATTAAGGGTAGGAATTTGAGTAGCGTTTATGTTCCAGATCCTAATAGCAATATTTGTTATGGAGATTTTAATGGAACTACAGATGCAATAATATTTGTGCTGAGAGATTTTGAGGTAATCAATGGAGTAATACAAGAAGGCTCAATATTGGAGATGTTCATAGCAAGAGGGCAAAACGCCAATAAAAGGGCTTTGTATAACCTGGTTGCAGAGGGGGATCTGGAAGAAGAAATGAGTAGTTTGAGGTTGTGTGCCGACTAGCTAAAAGTAGGGGTATATGAAACACTATACCCCTATTTCTATAGTAAGGTGAAATTTGTTACTAAAATGGTTACACTTATGTATGATACAATACATTTAAAGCTAGATATGGGTACTTGTGAAAATGTTAATTTCTTAGATGTTGCCAGAAAGTATTTAGAGCCAGAAACGATAAATATAAATACCGGGTTGTATGGAGAGTATGTGTCTGGAAAAATAGGAGGGCTTAAGGTTAATGCAACTAAAAGCCGGTTAAAGATAACAGAAGGGAGCTTGTGCAAATGGCATTTGGGCGATAATTACCAAACGATGGGGCGAGCAGATACAGAGCTGGCGATTGAGAGGCTGGCAGATGTGTTGCATTTGCCAATGAATAAAGCAGAAATAACCCGCCTGGATCTGGCAACCAACTTAATAATGAACTACCCGCCCAATGTGTATTTAAAGCATTTGGGAGAGCTGAAGTTTACTGAAAGATTGATACAGCCTAATTCACTTTATTATCAAGGCGCTAGTGGTGTGCTTTGCTTTTATGATAAGAATAAGGAGAGCAAGGGGAATGTGCCAGAACTATATAGAGAGAGGAATGTATTGAGGTATGAGCAGAGGTATACCAGGCAATTGCATAAAGCTTTCCAGACTCAAGCTGTTACTGCAGAGATGTTATTTAATGAGGCGTTTTATATTGGTTTGGTTAAGAGGTGGCGTGAGGCTTATGAGCAAGTGCAAAAAGTAAACGATATTAGATTGAATTTTAGAGCTATGAAAGGAGTTAAAGAGTTAAAACAGATGGGGCTTAGGTGCTTAATAACTGAGGTGGGTGGACAAACTGAAATGTTAAGCCTAATTAAAGAGGCACAACAAAGAGGCGAGATAGATAGAAAGCAAGCTCTGGATATGAAGAAGGCAATTTTAGAGGCTGTTAGCCTGGAGGAAGGTATTGTTGTTCCAAATGATGCAATAACAGAGCTTACAAAGAAGATAAGGGAGGCTACAAAATACTACAGATAGAGCTGGATATGGGTTGTGTTGCAGAGATTATTTATCCATATATACAAAGAGTCTGGTATGGGCTAAAATCGGTTGTAAAACGGCATAAAAACAACATAAAAGCTATATGGTGTATCTTGAAAACGAGGAGGGGGAAGGGGTGTTAAATTCTTAAGCGCCACCTCTACACAAGCGCCCTTCCAGCTTTCTGCACGCTTGTGCAAAATTTGAAAAAACAGCAAGCGTTTAACGCTACAATAACGCTTAGAAAACGCTAGTGTGTATAAGAGTGAACAGATCTGTTTGCTCTTTTTTATTTGTGAAAAATGTGGAAAATTGAGAGTTTTTGAGGGGGTGTTGCTGTTTTTGGCTACCCTTTGGCTACCTGGTAAATAAAAAACCCTCATAAATCAATGATTTACAAGGGTTTGGGTTTTTAAAGAAGTACCCAGAGCCGGGGTCGAACCGGCACGGGTCGCCCCACTGGTGTTTGAGACCAGCGCGTCTACCGATTCCGCCATCTGGGCCTTTCATTTGCGCTCCCGAAGGACCGCATCACAAAAGTAATGAACTTTGAGAGCGCAAATGTACGAACTTTTATTTAAACTCCAAATTTTAGGGCTGTAATTTTGTGAATTTTTGTAAAATTTCTCAAATCAACAGCTCGAAACGGGTGGTTTAGTAGTTGAAAGTGATAGACTTTTTAATGTCTGGGTGCAAGCTGTTGTATACAGGGCATGATTTTGCTGCGGCCTCAATCACTCTCTTCTGCTGGTCGGTGTAGTTGTTGTCTTTAGGGAAAGTGATGTCTAGCTTAAGCTCTACAACTCTTCTTGGGTTGGTGCCCATGATTTTCTCGGTCTCAATTACTGTGCCGTCAAGGTTGTAGCCGTATGCAGGTGCTGAAATGCCCATAATTGTAAGCATGCAGCTGCCCAGAGATGTTGCCAAAAGATCAGTAGGAGAGAAGAACTCGCCTTTGCCGTTGTTGTCAAGTGGTGCATCTGTGATAAGCTTGTTGCCAGATTGCAAGTGCTCAGCCTCTGTTCTCAGACCGCCGAGGTATACAGTTTTCATTTTTGTCATAGCGTGTATGTTTTAAAGTGTTTATATCATTTCAAACAGCGGGAGATTACACAAGTTCAGCAATAAGGGTTGCCGATGTGCATGATGTAACCTTTACTGTAACGTAGTCTCCAATTTTGTGGCCTTTGCCGTCGAATACGCAAACCTTGTTTTGAGGGGTGCGTCCGAACAGCTGCTCTGCAGAGCGTTTTGAGGTTCCCTCAATAAGCACCTCGTACTCTTTGCCAACACATTTGCGGTTGCTCTCAAGTGAAAGGGTGTTCTGCAGCTCAATGATCTCGTTGAGTCTGCGGGTCTTCTCCTCAAGTGGAACGTCATCTGTAAAATGTCTGTGGGCCTTGGTATTAGGTCTCATCGAGTACTGGAACATGAACGCAGAATCATATCCAACCTCTTTCATGATTGAGATGGTGTCTGCATGGTCCTCAAGGGTCTCTCCGCAGAAGCCTGCAATGATGTCTGTGCTTATTGCACAGTCGGGAAGAATCTCCTTAATCTTTGAAACCCTGTAAAGGTATCCCTCTCTGGTGTATTTCCTGTTCATCTTCTCAAGCATCACGTCGCTTCCGCTCTGTACTGGAAGGTGGATGTGGTTGCAGATGTTAGGGTACATTGCCATAGTGTAAAGTACGCCGTTGCCCATGTCTTTAGGGTGTGATGTTGAGAATCTCACTCTCAGTTTAGGGTCTACAAGTGCTACAAGCTCAAGTAGTTGGGCGAAATTTACTGTATCTGAAGTGTTGTCGGGATTAACCCATTTGTATGAGTCTACGTTCTGGCCAAGAAGGGTCACCTCCTTGTAGCCTGCATCAAACAGTTCCTGTGCCTCACGTACGATGCTGTGAGGGTCTCGGCTCCTCTCGGCTCCTCTGGTGTAAGGTACAACGCAGTACGAGCACATGTTGTTGCAGCCTCTCATGATTGAGATGAATGCAGATACGCCGTTCTTGTCCAAACGTACAGGAGAGATGTCTGAGTAGGTCTCCTCTCTCAAAAGTTTGGTGTTTATCTGTTTCTCGCCTGTATCCAGGGCTGCAATTAGGTCTGCAATTTTTCTGTATGAATCGGGTCCTGCCACCAAGTCTACTGCAGGATGTTGTAGCAGCTCGTCCTTAAGTCTCTCGGCCATACAGCCAAGAACACCAACTACAACGTTCTTTCGTTTTTTCTTCTCCTGAAGGAACACGTCAAGCCTTCCCCAGATTCTTTGTTCTGCGTTATCCCTTATGGAACAGGTGTTTACCAGAATTACATTGGCCTCCTGAAGGCTCTCGCACAACGCATATCCCGCCTTCTGCAGCACAGAAAGCACCACCTCGCTGTCATTCACATTCATCTATGGAACGTACAGAAATTATTCGTGATATGCGACTGGATGTGTTTGATGTTTTGGTAGGTATCA
>JAFYMJ010000226.1 GCA_017556665.1 Bacteroidales bacterium | reverse complement strand
CTCATTTGTGCGGCAACAACGTTATAGTTCATACTTGCAAAGCCAAGCAGTGATGTTGTCATATCTCTGTCCAAAGGGAATGAGCTGCCATATCCGGCAGCAGATCCAAGAGGATTCTGATTTACAACTTTATATGCACCGGAAAGCATATACATATCATCTATAAGTGTTTCTGCATATGCACCAAACCACAATCCAAAAGATGATGGCATTGCAATCTGTGCGTGGGTATAACCTGGCAGCAAAACAGATTTGTACTTCTCGCTCAACTGAGTTAAAGTGTTGAACAGTGCCACAATTTCATCGCGGAACAGCTCTATCTCTTCTCTTAAAAACAGCTTTATGTCAACAAGTACCTGGTCATTTCTTGACCGTCCTGAATGGATCTTCTTGCCAATATCACCAAGTCTTTGGGTAAGAAGCAGTTCTACCTGAGAGTGAATATCCTCAACATCATCATTCAATGAGAATTCTCCAGAGTTTATTTCTTCTAGAATCTTGTCAAGACCAGCTGTAAGTTTTTCAAGTTCATCCTGCTCAAGCAACCCTATTGAAGTTAGCATTTTTATATGAGCCTTTGAGCCAATAACATCGTGTTTGGCAAGTCTCATATCTAGAATTCTGTCATTTCCTACTGTAAAATCTTCAACAATTTGTGTTGCACTTGTACCCTTACTCCAAAGAGTTCCCATATCTATAAATGTTTTATAATGTTTATGTAGCCTGCAATTGCAGACTCTATCTCGCTTATTTTAATGAATTCATCTGCCTTGTGGCTTCTGGATGATTCTCCAGGTCCAATTTTAATGGCAGGAATCTCTATTTTCATCCAATCAGATGTTGTAGGGGAAACAAAATGTTCTATACCCAGTTCCAAGGTAGCGTTGTACAGTATGCTTCCCTTTTGCGTCGCCGACGATTTGTTGTTAAGATTTCTTGCCTTAAGCTCACTCTTTACCTCTTTTTGCAACAGCTCCATAATCTCTGGATTGGTGTATTGCTCTGTTGGTCTGATGTCTACAACAAATGTGGCTTTGTCGGGAACAACATTATGGACAGTGCCGCAATTAAGCTGGGTAACAGATAGTTTTACTTTCCCCATAACAGGTGAAACCTTGTCAAAATTAAAGTTCCTTAAGGTATTTATATCATCAAGAGCTATATAAAGTGCATTTACCCCCTCTTCTCTGGCTGCATGTCCGCTTACACCTGTTGCTGTGCCATCAATTACCAGAAGTCCCCTTTCTGCAATGGCAGCTTTCATCCCTGTAGGCTCTCCTATAATTGCAAAATCTGGCTTTATCTCCATTTTATTCAAAGCAAGTGCAATTCCATTTGCACCGGAACGTTCCTCCTCTGCCGATAAAAGGAGAACAAGATTTACATTTAGTTTGCTGTTACAAAGATGCATAAATGCAGCAATCTGACTCACAACACTTCCACCATCATCATTGCTGCCAAGTCCGTAAATTGCTCCATCCTTTTCAAAAGGGGAGTGGGGATTAAATGTATATGTAGATGCCGGGGTTACTGTATCTATATGAGAATTGAGCATAAGTGTTTTCTTATCTGAGGAGAAAGTATCCTTGTTGTACAACAGGATGTTGTTTCCAATTCTCTCTATTACTACCCCTTTATATTCTTTAAAAGCACTTGACAGGATGTTGCATAAAAAGTCAGCCCTCTTACCCTCGTTAAACGAGTAAGATTCAATCTGCAACATCTCCTTTAGAATGTTGCAGGCAAACTGGGTAAGATTATGCAACTGCTCCATTGTACTTATAGTTTTAACAATGTCTCTTTATTGTTTAAAATATTGTAGGCGTTTTTAATGTAAACCTCTCCAACACCCTCTTCAAGAGCTGCAAAGGCATTGTCCAGTTTTGGAATCATTCCTCCAATAATTTTTCCGTCAGCCAAAAGCTGTTTGTAGCTCTCTTTTGTAATTAGAGGAATAACTGAATCATCATTGTTTGGATCACTTAATACACCATCTTTTTCAAAACAGTAAATAAGTTTTGTGTTAAATTCAGAACTCATGGCTCTTGCAATGCTTGATGCCATTGTATCTGCGTTTGTATTAAGTAACGAGCCGTTGGAATCGTGTGTAATTGCACAGAAAACAGGGGTGATTCCTCTGCCAAGCAACTGTGTAAGGAATGATGTGTTAATCTTTAAGGGATCTACATCTCCCACATAACCCCAGTCTATTGGATTAGGGGCCCTTCTGGTTGCAGGCACGCTGTCTCCATCTGCTCCCGATAAACCAACTGCATTACATCCAATCTTTTGAAGGGATGCTACAATCTGTTTGTTTATTAAACCTGCATAAACCATTGTAACAAGCTTAAGAGTCTCGTAATCGGTAACTCTTCTGCCATTGTGCATTTGTACCTCAATTCCAAGTTTTGCAGACAATTGTGTAGCAATAGCTCCACCACCGTGAATTAGAATTTTTGGTCCCTCGTATTTGTTAAGATTATTAAGGAATGTTTGCAGAGCCTCTGGTTTATCTACAATGTTTCCACCTATTTTAATAATGGAAAGATTCTTCATAATCAATTATTTTAAACCTAATAAAATCTCTTTAATTACAGTTTGGGCAGATACAACTCTGTTTGCAGCCTCTGGAATAACCAATGAATTGGCACTCTCTATAACCTCATCTGTTACAATCATATTTCTACGTACAGGCAGGCAGTGCATAAAATAACCATTGTTGGTCAAATCCATTTTTCTTTGGTCAATTGTCCAGCTTCTGTCGCTGCAAAGAACTTTGCCATAGTTAGGGTCTGAATATGCAGACCAGTTTTTGCCATATATGAAATCTGCCCCCTCAAGTGCCTTATCCTGATTATATTCAATTGTAGCCCCTTTTGTAAACTCAGGGTCAAGCTCGTAACCCTCTGGATGAGTTACAACAACCTCATATCCGGCAGCAACCATCCATTCCACAAATGAGTTTGGAACAGCCTGAGGAAGAGCTTTAGGGTGAGGTGCCCAGCTCAATACAACTTTAGGCCTCTCAACTTTTTTATATTCGTTTATTGTAATAAGGTCAGCAAAACTCTGTAGAGGGTGTCTGGTAGCAGCCTCCATGCTTATTACTGGTTTTCCCGACAATTCAATGAACTGGTTAAGGATCTTTTCATTGTAATCGTCTGCTTTGCTCTCAAATTTGGCAAAGCTTCTAACACCAATAATATCGCAGTAACTTGCCATTACAGGAATAGCTTCCAAAATATGCTCAGGTTTGTCGCTATCCATAACAACACCCCTTTCTGTCTCAAGTTTCCATGCCCCCTGGTTAATGTCAAGCACAATAACATTCATACCAAGATTCATTGCAGCCTTTTGTGTACTCAATCTTGTCCTTAAGCTTGAGTTAAAGAATAT
>JAFYMJ010000225.1 GCA_017556665.1 Bacteroidales bacterium | reverse complement strand
GATTCTGAAAGTTCTATATAAGGTTTTAAATCTTTAATTATTTTATAACCATATGAGTCTTCATTTTTAATAGCTGATAAAACACAAACTTCAAGTATTCCACGTTTTAATTGAATATCCATTAAATACCACTCCTCACATAATACATCGTATCACGATGTATATACTAAATCAATAAGAAAAAAATAAAAAGTTTGACATTTTAAATCAAACTCTCATTTAAATTAATTTATATAATTTACATTTTTTTAATTGGAATCCATAATTGACAAAATAAACCATCTTGACCATCTTCTAAATATATTTCAAAATCAGTTGAATCAGTGGCCATATATCCTGTTTGTGGTAAAAATTCTTTATAAAATTTTGACCATGTTTCACCAATACAGTTTGCATCTTCTCCATAACAATCAAAAACCACATATATTCCAGCGTCTACATCCTAAATAGAATAGCCTTTTTTAAGCATTGTATCGATATCTACTGGAAGTGTATCTTCATCAAGTAACACACCAATTCCATAATCAAATGTTTCAGAACCTTCTACTGATGGAGTACATAAACCATAAAGATCTCTTTTGCCATTTGGTCTAAGATTAAATAAAACATCAATAATTTTATTATCTTGACATTCTTGCCAAAAATCAGGAATCTCATGATTTTCTTCATCATTTACTATTTCATTTTTAATCTTATATCTGTAAGGATCTTTTTAGTGTCAAGGGTGAAATCTCCATTCATCATCCAAGAGTAATAACTTGGTTCACTGGCAAAGACTTCAGTGACAGGTTTCCCTTTATGTTTTCCAAAATTAAATACAGGGACATCTTTATCATTATAGACAATTCTTCCTGCATAGTCTACCATTTTGGATTTTGTGGAGAATTCTGCCAACATTTTTACATCATTCTGCAAAGTTTGTGGATAACGGTCCAGTTGAGCTTTTAGAATTTCGTATGTAGCAACCGTATCTGCCTGGGCAGAATGGGCATTTTCCAACTCTTTCTCGCAATAGAATTTATATGCGGCAGATAATGTCCTTTGCTCCATTTTATGGAAAATGTTCTGTACATCTACCAGATATTTTTTTCTGAAGTCAAAGTCTATATCGGCACGTAAAAACTCTTCTGCCAACATTGGGATATCAAATTTTAAAGAGTTGTATCCAGCAAAATCGCACCCCTCAAGATAATTGGCTAAACTTTTTGCTATAGACTTGAATGTAGGACAATCTTTTACATCGTCATTACTTATTCCGTGTACAGCTTGAGCCTCCGGGCTAATTGGAATTGTTGGATTTACTCTTCTGGTTTTGATTTCTGTATCTCCATTAGGTAAAACCTTTACAACGCATAGCTCAACAATTCTGTCTGTTGCTACATTTAATCCGGTACTCTCAATATCAAAGAATACAATAGGCCTCTTTAAATTCAGTTGCATAACTAATTATTTATTCTCATTGGCATAAGTAAGGCACAAATCTCCTCGTTAGGCTCTGTCTGTACAGATGGCTGGATTAATGCAGCTCTTCCAGGATCTGCCAATCTTATGCATATTTGATCATATGACAGATTACTTAAAATCTCAATAAAGAAGTTGGATTTGAATCCAATTTCCATAGGAACGCCTTCATAATCACAATTAAGTGTTTCGTGGGCACTCATAGAGAAATCTATATCTTGTGCAGACATTTCAATCTTGTTGTTGCTAAGCTTGAAAATGATCTGTCCTGTTGCCTGATTTGAACAAACAGCAACACGTTTTGTTGCGTTCAACAACTCTGTTCTTGATACTGTAATTACATTGGTATTGTTTTTTGGAATTACAGATTTGTAAGCAGGGTATGTCCCCTCTACCAGACGGCATACAATCAGAAAGTTGTCACATTTGAAGTATGCGTTTTTATTGTCAAATGAAATCTCAACATCTTTCTGTGTAACCTTAGCTAAATTGTTCTTTAGAATGTTTGCAGGCTTTTTAGGCAAGATAAATGAAGATTGGCAACTTCCGTTGATATCTGTTCTTTTATAATAAACCAATTTGTGTGCATTGGATGCAACCAATGTTGTAGAGTCCTGTGCTATATCAAAGAAGATACCATTCATCACAGGTCTCAATTCTTCATCTGCGGTAGCGTATACGGTGCTGTTTATACCGTCAGCAAGAGTTTCTGCCAATCATAATTACGCGCGCTATGATTTAGAGATAGATGATATAATTGAAGGATTAAAAAAAGCTGGATATTCTTTAGATGGCAGTGGAGG
>JAFYMJ010000224.1 GCA_017556665.1 Bacteroidales bacterium | reverse complement strand
GCGACGGTTCGGGTATAAACCAATTGTTTTTTGCCATATTTGACAAAGAGGGAAATATAGTGGAAAGCAGTGATAGAAACGGTGCAGAATTTCCATTTACAACCTCAACATTTTTGGTAAAGGGAGAAGAATATACAGCAGTGTTCTGGGCCCAGAACAAACTATGTGATGCCTACTCTCTATCGCAAGATATGAGAACCATTTATGTAAACTATACTAATGCATCCAACAATGATGAAACAAGAGATGCGTTCTTTAAATCTGAGAAATTTACAGTAAATGGTGATATTTCTCTTAACGTTGTATTAAAACGCCCATTCTCACAATTAAACGTTGGCATTACAGCTCAAGAGTGGGACAAACTTATGGTTCAGAATGTTGAAATAAAAAACTCTGAAGTTCAAATAAAGCAGGCGGCTACAGCTTTAAACCTAATAGATGGTTCTGTATCAGGGGCAGAGGATATAGTATTTGAAGCAGCACCTGTTCCAACCGAATCACTAAAGGTTGACATTGACTGTAATGGAGAGACAGAAGAATACAGATACTTGTCTATGTGCTATTTCCTTGCAAATGATGAGACTGATGGCTCTGCAAAAACTACATTGAACGATCTTAAATTCATATTCCAATCAGATAAAGAGACACTTATATTGGAAGAAGGACTTGATAATGCACCTGTACAGCGTAACCACCGCACAAATATTATTGCAGCAGGAGGTATTTTTGTGGGAGATGTTTCCATAAAAGTTCTGCTTGACGTTCTTTATGATGGCGAGCACACATATACCGACAATAACGTATGGGAAAATTACAACGGTATTTATACAGAAGAGGCCTTGGCAGGCAAGACCATTGAGATAACATCTGATTGGCATATCAGAAACGGATATATTATTGAGCCTATGCCAGAATACTGGACAGCAGACAGCAAACCTATATATACCAAAGAATACACAATTGATGGCAAAAACAACAAGATTATATTTGAGCCTTACTCCTATTCATATGTAACTAAAAATGCATTCGCTGCTGCCGACAGCAAACTGGTAACCATTAAGAACATTTCATTTGAAGGTGAGCATTTTGGCATCTTTGGAGGTGTGTACGGAGGTGTTACTGGCCGCATTGCATACAACACTTTATTTGAGAATGTAAAGATTATTGACAACGGAATTTACTGCTACAATTCAGACGGAGGCATACCAATGTCTGCATTCTCCAATATGGGAACTGCTACTCTAGACAATTGTACAATTACCGGAACATATTGGGTTGGTGCAAAAGATTCAAATCCAAATGCAGGTAATTCTATAAGCAATTATGGCGGCGTCTATGACATATTTATTCCTAACAATGTAACATGTAATATAAAAAATAGCACAATTGGAAGCATATATGCGAGTAACCACAGTAAACTAACAGTATTGGAGTCTTCTAAAGTAAGCAAAATTATAGCCAAACCACTTGTACTCGGACAAATTACCATACAAAGCAACGCCGAAATTACTCTAATGGATATCAATCAACATTCCCCTTCTTATCCACCTAAAGTGAATATAGAAGCAGGAGCTACAATTGGTACATTACAACTTAATTCAATCAATAAATCAAAGGTTAGTATTAACGCATCTGCAAATATTGGCAAGATTATCTGGAATGGGGTGGAATATACAACAATTGCAGATTTCAATGCAGCCTCATAAATGGCAAATGAGCATATAAGTACCAAGCGGGTGAGTCAAATCAATGACCCACCCGCTTTTTTAAAACCCCAACAAAAAAGGCAACCCATCATTTCTTCTGGATTGCCCTTTATCTATTATTGAACGGTTAAATTATTTTACTCTCTCACCGTAGCTTCTATCCTCTGTTTTAACACGGATTTTCTCACCTTGGTTAATGAATAGAGGAACCATAATTCTTGCACCTGTCTCTAGAGTACACTCTTTTTGTGCATTGGTAGATGCTGTATCACCTTTAACTGCAGGCTCTGTGTAAGTTACCTCTAACTCAACAAATTGAGGAAGTTCACAAGTTAGACATCTCTCCTCGTCTGCAAGGAACATCATCTCTACGTGTTGACCCTCTTTCATAAGGTCTGCATTGTCTACGAAATCCTCCTCCAAGTGAATTTGATCGTAAGTCTCCTCATGCATAAAGTTATAACCAGACTCATCTTTGTATAAGAATTGGTAAGGTCTTCTCTCTACTGTAATAGTCTCAATTTTCTCACCAGCACTGAAAGTGTTCTCAAGAATTTTACCGTTCTCTAGGTTTCTGAATTTTGTTTTAACAAAAGCAGGACCTTTACCAGGTTTTACGTGTTGGAAATAAATAAGTTGACAAGGTTTGCCATTGTATGAGAAGAACAAGCCGTTCTTAAAATCTGCTGTAGTTGCCATAAAATATATTTTACTTTAAATTATTGTTCAAATTTTTAAAAGTGGTGCAAAGATAATATATCTTTGTGAAATTAAAAAGAGTAAACTAAATCATAATAAGATGAGTAACGTAATCATTAAAACAACTTTAGGCAATATAACTGTACAACTTTACGATAAAACACCTTTGCATAAAGCCAATTTCCTTAAACTTGCTACAGAAGGGTATTACAACAATACTTTATTCCATAGAGTAATCAAAGGTTTTATGATTCAGGCAGGCGATCCTGATTCTAAAAATGCCCCTGCAAACAAATCTCTTGGAACAGGTGGTCCTGGATACAATGTTGATGCAGAGATTGTTTATCCGGAACTTTTCCACAAAAGAGGTGTTCTTGCGGCTGCAAGACAAGGGGACGAAGTAAACCCAGAAAGAAAG
>JAFYMJ010000223.1 GCA_017556665.1 Bacteroidales bacterium | reverse complement strand
TGTATCCCCCTGAATGAGGTGCAATATACCCCTTTGAGTAGTACCTTGCTATACCTCCCAAATCCCACTCACCATTTCGGCCAATAAAACCGGCAAGCATAGCTATATTACCACCATAATCCAGAGCAACCTCTCCAAACAACCTGTAGTTTTGTACTAACCAATAAAAATCTGCACTTACATTTCCATGAACTCCATAATATTGTTGGAATCTGTTATAATCCAATATTTTAACCCCATTATAAGTATCAAACCCATAGGAAACCCAGTTTATCCCAAAACTGACCCTATGTGACTGCATTCTTAGGCTTGCTCCCCAAACCATCTCCCTAATGGCCATTTTCCTTTTGAGCAAAGACTCTGTATTATGGAGTCCATTTGCTGACAATGAGGTATATTTACCATTCTTTACAGTTGCATCAACCCCATTATACGACCAGAAAAGGGACAAGTCAATACAATCCACTCTTCTCCCTATAGGTTTTGATATAGTTGCTGCAAAACCTCTTAAGTATCCATATTCTGTAGAAGATGTATAGGGCGATATTGCATCTGCTCTTTTGAACAATCCTCCAACACTACTGTTACCCTGCATATTAAAGGAATTCCACATAACCAGCCCCTGTCCAAACCTGGCTGAATAATCCCCAATAACCAGATTCCTAATTTTCCATCCCTTAAAATTGATATCTTTTGCCGCCATATGAAGGGATATAAAATCCCCAAAAGGGATCCCTGAGCTCCCAATAATCTTCTCCCCAGCATCGTTTTCAAGAAGAATTCCCAACTGGTACCTGTTCTTATACAAACACTTATACCTCAGCTGCATATATACAGGCTCCCCAATTTCATTACCTGCACCCCTCTCTATATATGATTTCAACAACAGATTATGCCTGAACTTCTTGTATTCACCTCCTCCAAAAACAGAGCTCTCTCCGCTTAAATCTATTGTAAAATCCAGATATGGCAACAGCATACACACCAGAGTCTCATCAAATCCATTTACAAGAGAGAGTTCTGCAGCTGAAAGGATATTCCCGCTGCTCTTTCTGTATTCAATCAGGCTCTCTATCTGAAAATTGGTTAGAACAATAAGCTGCTCCAGATCATTCCGGTCTGCATAATTTATTTTTAGCGGAGAAGCAGAAAGATACTCAAAATGCTCAATAAAGGCATTAGCCAAATCTTCTCCACCCTGCTCAGATATTTCTTCAGCCATATTGGCTATCCACTCACTCTCTTGCCCGGTCAAATCCACTGCCACCAACAAAAAAAAGGCTGCCAAAATCAAAATCCTTCCCCTCATACTCCTTAGTTTTCTACAAATATAACAGCTCTTTAACTAACTGCAAAACAGCCAACAAAGCACCTCAACAATCAGAAACATAATGCTTTACAATTATCGGGAAGAAATAAAAAAAAGCAGTCACCAAATTCTAAGTGACTGCCTTTGAATTATATAAATTGCTCTATAGCCTGCTTATTTTAGTTTGTCTTAAAATTGTATTTAATTTGAGCCAAATCTTTGTTTGCTTTTGCAATTTTAGATGCCAAATCTTGTTTGAACTTCTCAAATTTTGCAAAAAGCTCCTTATCCTCAACTGCAAGAATCTGCATTGCCAAAATTGCTGCATTCTTGGCACCATCCAAAGCAACAGTTGCAACAGGAATACCTGCAGGCATTTGAAGAATAGACAAAACTGAATCCCAACCATCCATTGAATTTGATGATTTGATTGGAACTCCAATCACTGGAAGTGGAGTAGAAGCTGCAATAACACCAGGAAGATGAGCAGCACCACCAGCAGCAGCAATAATAACCTTAATACCTCTTTTATGAGCATTATTTGCAAATTCTGCCACTAAATCTGGTACTCTATGAGCAGAAAGGGCATTTATCTCAAAAGGAATTTCCATCTCGTCTAAAAATTGGGCAGCTTGCTCCATAACCTTCATATCAGAGGTACTACCCATAATAATACTTACTTTTGGTGTCATAATAGTTATTATTTCAATTTTAATTTCTTAAGATTCAAAAATAATCATAATTTTGCACTCTTAATACTATTTTTTAAATTTTAGTAAAGATGAATAGAATCAAACTTCACGACAAATGGTTTAAATTGTATAAATCTGCAGAGGAACTGGATAATGCAATTCAAAAAGTTGCAGACAAGCTTAACACAGATTTAAAGGATGTTAAAGAGCCAATATTTTTAAGTGTATTGAATGGTTCTTTTATGTTTACTTCAGATTTAATGAAGAAACTTGATGTGGTTGCAGACCTTATGTTCATTAAACTTTCATCATACTGCGGCACCACCTCTACAGGAGAAGTGAAACAGATAATGGGGTTGAACAAATCTGTAGAAGGGAGAACAGTTATTGTAGTGGAGGACATTGTGGAAACTGGCAATACCATAGTTGAGCTTCATAAAATCCTTAAAGAAGCAGGAGCTTCAGACATTAAAATCTGCACATTGCTCCTAAAACCAAACGCATATAAAAAAGAGATAAATATAGATTACGCTGCCCTTTCTATTCCCGACGATTTTATAGTTGGATATGGATTGGATTACAACGATTTGGGAAGGCAGTACAAAGATCTATATGTAATTGATCAACAATAAAAATGAAATACTATTTACTTTTTGGCCCTCCAGGAGCAGGAAAAGGTACACAAGCTAAGTTACTGGCACAAGAGTTCAACCTTAGCCATGTATCTACAGGAGATTTGCTTAGACAAG
>JAFYMJ010000222.1 GCA_017556665.1 Bacteroidales bacterium | reverse complement strand
CCAAAAGAACCTTACATTGTGCTTTTTAAAGATTTTGTAAAATCTTTCCCATAAATCTGCATTCTTTTGCTTGTGTAATCCCTTAACCAGCCACTTGTCCAACCACCCTTGTGTAATGGCATTGACTACATAAGACGAGTCTGAATATACATTAACCTGAGCCCTCTCCCTTTTTATAGCCTCCAGACCAACTATAACGGCCAAAAGTTCCATTCTGTTGTTAGTAGTACATTCATATCCTGCAGATATCTCTTTATAATGTGGTCCGCACTTCAATACCACTCCATACCCTCCAGGTCCGGGATTACCCCTGCTTGAACCATCTGTATAAAGATTTATAGGCAATTCCATATCCAATTACTCTATAATTGTTTTATCCTCATGCTCTTTATGATGCTCGGGAGTTATCTTTATTTTTAGTGCGTGCTCATTCAAATTGTCATAAGCCTCCCTGTTTCTGATAACATCAATTGCAAGATATATTGATGAAATCATAGACTGAGGGTTTGCCTTGTTCTCTCCTGCCAAATCATAGGCTGTACCATGGTCAGGCGATGTTCTTACTATTGGCAGACCTGCGGTAAAATTTACGCCACTGTCAAAAGCCAAAGCCTTAAACGGAATAAGACCTTGGTCATGGTACATAGATAAGACTGCATCAAACTTGTTTTGCATACTGACACTAAAGAATCCGTCGGGAGAATAAGGGCCAAATGCCAATATTCCCTCCTCATTGGCTTTCTCTATTGCCGGATTAATGACATTAATCTCCTCATCACCCAACAAACCTTTGTCACCTGCATGTGGATTAAGGCCCAAAACTGCTATTTTAGGCATTACAATATTGAAATCTCTCTTTAGAGACTCATTCATTACTTTTAGTTTGCTTAGAATAAGGTCAACCGACAATGCTTGTGGGACCTTTGAAAGTGGAGTATGATTAGTAGCTACACCCACTCTTATATTGTCTGAGCACAAGAACATCAACCCCTCTTTTGCACCAAATTCACTGGTCAGATATTCAGTATGTCCTGTAAACTTGAATGTCTCTTCTGTTACTGCCCTTTTGTTGAAAGGGGCTGTTATAAGTCCATCCAAATGACCAGCCTTCATCTCCTCTACAGCAACCTCCAAAGCTTTTATAGCTGCCTTTGCCCCCTCCTGAGTACATTGGCCAGGCTCAATCTGAAGGTTATCGGGAAGACAATTTACAATATTCACCCTTTTTGGATGGGCATCTTTTGCAGATGAAATTATATTGGTGTTTATGTTATCTGTTTCAGGCAGTTGCTTTTTGTAAAAACCAAAAGCTTTTGAGGAACCGTATACAACTGGAGTACACATTTCTAAAATTCTGGCATCAGACAATGCTTTAATTATTACCTCATATCCTATCCCGTTTGTATCTCCTTGTGTAATACCTAATACTATCTTTCGTGTCATATATTCACATTTAAAACTCTGCAAGTTACTAAAAAAAAGTGAATTTTCTTATATTTGTAGTATGTCTGATATACTCGATTCTCAAATACAGTATTTGCCAGGTATTGGGCCAAAACGTGCAGAGCTTCTTTCCAAGGAGCTTAACATATTCACGTTTAGGGATTTACTGTACTTTTTCCCGTTCAGACATATAGATCGCAGCAGGGTATACAGCATTAGGGAACTGGAACCATCAATGGCATATATCCAGGTAAGAGGTAAAATAACAAATATCTCATTAGCAGGAGATTCTCCCAAAAACAAAAGACTTGTAGCCACCCTTAAAGATTCAACAGGCAGTATTGAGCTGATATTCTTTAAAGGGATAAAATGGATTCATGAAAAGTTAAAGATTGGAGCCGAATATATTGCTTTTGGAAAGCCGTCTGAATTTAACGGATCCATTAACATGGTCCATCCTGAACTTAATTTACCATCTGACGAGATTTTGTATGGTGGAAGTTCAATGATGGGGGTATATTCCAGCACAGAAAAAATAAAGAACAGTGGAATAGGCAATAAGGTCTTCTCCAAATTCATTCTTACCTTATTGGACAAATACCTAAGCTGTGTACAGGAAACCTTACCCAAGTACATTATTGATTTACTTGGACTCCTTCCTTTAAAGGATGCTCTAAAGAATATACATTTCCCTGTTAAT
>JAFYMJ010000221.1 GCA_017556665.1 Bacteroidales bacterium | reverse complement strand
TCCACCTTTGTATCTGCTTAACGGCAAAAACAAGTTGGAGTTAAAATTCGACTGTACAAATTGCGAGATGTTGATTATTGGCTAAAAATATTATAATTTTACAAGATGCAATACAGGGACATTATAGGCAATATGGAAGTTGTTGAGAGTTTAAAGAAAATGATAGACTCCAACAGAATGCCGCACGCAATCCTCTTTACAGAAAAAGCAGGTTGCGGAGCTGTTGCTGTAGCACTTGCCACTATACAATATCTCCTATGCAAGAATCACACACCTGAGGACTCTTGCGGAGAGTGCAGCAGTTGCGTAAAGGTGGACAGGCTGGTACATCCAGATCTCCATTTTATCTTCCCCACAAACACTTCAACACTTGTGCAGGGAGACAAAAAGAAGGAGATTGAGAACTTTTACCCAATCTGGCGTGAATACGCAAAAGAGAACAAATATTTTAGTGAAGAGCAGCTTAATGCTGCATTGGGCATTGAGAACAAATTTGGCATTATAGGTGTTTCCGAAGCAAATTCAATAATCAGGAAACTCAGCCTTAGCTCCTATGAGGGAGGGGCCAAGATTGTGTTTGTCCTTTTCCCCGAAAGGATGAATACAGAGGCTGCCAACAAACTTCTCAAGACTTTGGAAGAACCTATGCCCAACACCTACTTTATTATGGTGAGCCATAATCCAAACAAGATTATCCCAACCATAATATCAAGATGCAGAATTGTAGAATTACCCCCTATAGAGAGAGAGATTTTATCGGGGAAACTACAGGAACAATTTAACATTACCCAGAAAGAGGGGGATTTTTGGGCTACATGCAGTGGCGGAAGTTACTCAGAAGCTGTGAATCTTATTGGAAGAGAGGAGGAACAAAGTGAGTATTACACTATTTTTGTGGAGCTTTTGAATAAAGCCCTTTTGAAAGACTTGCCTGCCCTGCTTGATATTGGGGAGAATTTATCTACCTACGGAAAAGAAAAACAAAGAGCTTTTTGCAAAGAAGCAGAAGAGATTTTAAGAAAAATATATATGGTTAGCTTAGGAGTTGAAAGCATCTCTTATGTAACTCCTAACCAGCAGAGCACAATAGAAGAGCTTGCCAATAGAATCAACCCAGATTTTTACAGAAAAGGGTATGATTTTGTAAACAGCTCTATTGACTGCATAGAGAGAAATGTAAATCCTAAATTTATCTTCTGCGATTTGTGTAATTGCATTTATCATACAATTTAACTATGAACAACAAGATAGAATATGATTGCCAGAGAGGTTGCGAGAAAGTGACCAATGAACAAAACGAGGCAACTTTTACATATAACAGACAGTGTTGTAAACTTGGAGTATTCAATTGGCTGGAGGGGATTAACGATGAGTTTTACAAAAATTTGTTTGAAGTAAGATTTAAAAATACCAGAAAGAACATATACAGAAACGATTCTGGACAAACACTCAGAATAGGAGATATTGTAGTGGTTGAAGCCCAGAATGGTTGTGATGTGGGCATAATTACCCTAAACGGACCTATCATTGCCAAACAGCTTAACAGAGACAGAGTAGATCCAAAGACTTACGAGTTTAAAAAAATCTACAGAAAAGCCCGTCCTGCCGATATTGAGAAGTGGCAAGATGCCATTGCCAGGGAGCACAAGACAATGATAAAATCAAGACAAATGGCTGCAGAACTTAACTTGAACATGAAGATTGGCGATGTTGAGTTCCAAGGCGATGGTACCAAAGCCATTTTCTACTACATAGCAGATGAGAGAGTTGATTTCAGACAACTTATCAAGAACTTTGCAGAAGAGTTCAGAATCAGAATTGAGATGAAACAGATTGGTGCCAGACAAGAGGCAGGTCTGATTGATGGAGTTGGCGTGTGCGGGCAAGCATTGTGCTGCTCAAGATATATGAACGATTTCCAATCAATAACTACCCAAACTGCAAGATGCCAGGATTTGTCTTTGAATCCCCAGAAGCTGGCCGGACAATGTGGCAAACTAAAGTGTTGCATTAACTATGAGGCTCCTGCGTATATGGATGCCCAGTCAAGACTTCCAAAGGTAACTGAGCCACTTCATTTGGAAGATGGAGATGCCTATCTGATGAAAACAGATATCCTGAAAGGGGTAATGTGGTTCTCTTACGATCCTCACAGCATGTCCAATATGGTATGTCTTACATCCAAAGAGGTTAAAGATATAATATATACAAATAAGAAAGGAGGCAAAGCGCACTCCATTCTTGAGGGGGCAAAACAGGAGAGGACACCAGAATTCTTGAGTGCTGTTGGAGAAGAGAGCATATCAAGGTTTGATTCTGACAAAAAGAAGAAACACCCAAACAAGAAAAGACACCACAAAGGAGACAAGAGTGAGCCAAAAGAGAGAAAATAGATAAAAGTATGGTTAGGGCAGCAGCATACATAATAACTCTGCTTTTTACTCTTCTGACAACAGGTTGCTCATACCCCGGCAAAGAGTACTCATATTGTGAATTTGACATTCACAACGGATGGAACGGTTCCCCTGTAGAGTTTGAACTGGATATCACAGATACCCTTGTTCCTCTGCAAATGGATATTCTGGGACATATAGCAACAGACAGTTACCTTAACAACATACAAGGCTACCCTCTCTACATTTATTTTCATACTCCCGACAACCATGTTTATGCAGATACCATAACCCTGCCAATACATGTAAAAAGAGATGAGAATATTTTAAGGAAAGGGCACAGTTGTGTTGAGATATTGTGGAACTATAGGAAAAACATTATTAACAATAAGCCAGGCAGATGGAAAATAGAGCTTGCACAAGCAGATACCATCAGATACAACAATATTATTGGGCTTGGAATTTCTGTCACTGAATATGAGCGGTAAAGACAAACTAAGAAAATTTAGAGAGAACGAATCATTCAAATGTTTACACCAGCCTAAAACAGAAGAGGTATTGGGTAAAGATTATTGTATGAAAGGCAAATGGGCTACCAATGTATTCAACAACAACAATCCTATTACACTGGAACTTGGTTGTGGAAAAGGTGAGTACACCATTGCTTTGGCAAAGATGTATCCCAACAGAAATTTTATTGGAATAGACATTAAAGGGGCAAGACTATGGAAAGGGGCCAAAGAGGCTACTGAGCTCAATATGCCAAATGTTGCATTCATAAGAACCAGAATAGAATTCATTGAATCTTTGTTTGACAAAGATGAGATTGACCAAATCTGGATTACATTTGCAGACCCTCAGATAAAAAGGGAGCGTAAGAGATTGACAGGTCCAATGTTCCTTAACAGATATAAAAACTTTTTAAAGCCAGAAGGAATAATTAACCTTAAAACGGACAGCCGTTTTCTGTATGAGTATACATTAGCTTGTGCACAACAGAACAATCTTAGCATACTAAAGGGAGATACAGACATCTACTCAAATCCAGATATAGACCCTATTCTTACAATCAAAACGTTTTACGAAGCCCATTATCTAAAGAAAGGACTTCCCATCACTTATCTGGCATACAAGATAGACAATACCCAACCTCTAAAATTCCCAGAATGGGATGAGCAGTACTGGGAGGAAGAAGAGATTAAAAGTCATGGCTATGTTCCTGCAAACAAAGGATAAAAAAAAGGGCTCTCGCCCTTTTTTTATTTTATGACACCCAATTCCTTGCCAATCTTTGTAAATGCAGCAATTGCTTTATCAAGATGTTCCTTCTCATGCCCTGCCGATATCTGGACTCTGATTCTTGCCTGATCTTTAGGAACTACCGGATAATAGAAACCTACTACATATATACCCTCCTGCAAAAGTTTTTCTGCCATTACCTGAGAAAGTTTTGCATCATACAACATAACCGCACATATTGCAGATTGAGTTGGTTTAATGTCAAAACCGGCCTCTTTCATCTTTGCAACAAAGTAATCTGTATTTGAGTGCAGTTTGTCTTGCAACTCATTTGTTCTCTCCATCATGTCAAACATTGCACAACCTGCAGCAGCAACCATAGGAGGAATTGAATTTGAGAACAGATATGGGCGTGAACGTTGTCTGAGCATATCTATAATCTCTTTCTTTCCAGTTGTAAATCCACCAATTGCACCACCAAATGCCTTACCAAGTGTACCTGTCAAGATCTCAATCTTACCCCTTAAGTTATGTAACTCTGTTGTACCTCTACCTGTTTTTCCAACAACACCTGCAGAGTGAGACTCATCTACCATTACCAATGCATTGTATTTTTGAGCCAACTCATAGATTTTGTCCAATGGACAAACATTTCCATCCATAGAGAAAACACCATCGGTTACAATAATTCTAAAACGTTGGGCTTGTGCCTGTTGCAGGCACTCTTCCAATTCCTGCATGTTTGCATTGGAATATCTGTATCTTTTGGCTTTGCACAATCTTACACCATCAATAATTGAAGCGTGATTCAATGCATCAGATATAATGGCATCCTCCTCTGAGAACAATGGCTCAAAAACTCCACCATTTGCATCAAAACAAGCAGCATACAAGATTGTATCCTCTGTTCCAAAGAATTGCGCAATCTTAGACTCCAATTCTTTGTGCAAATCTTGTGTTCCGCAAATGAATCTTACGCTTGACATTCCAAAGCCTCTCTCATCCAAGGCTTTCTTTGCAGCCTCTATAAGCTCTGCGTTGTCCGACAATCCCAAATAATTGTTGGCACAAAAATTAAGTACATCTGCACCTGTGCTCACTTTAATTGCTGCACTTTGAGGAGAAACTATAATTCTCTCATTCTTATATAATCCAGCCTCTGTTATTTCCTTTAGAGTTGAATTCAAATACTGTTGAAAATCTGAATACATATTTTTATATTTAATTGCCTGTTTTAGAACATTTATACACAAATATAGTTATTATAACGGGAAGTTATTTTAGAATATTTATAAAAATTTATATATATTAGCACAATCATATTTGTATTAATTATTTTAAAAACATATTATTATGGCACTAGAAATTAACGATAGCAATTTTAAAGAGATTATCAGCTGTGGCAAACCAGTTGTAGTAGATTTTTGGGCTCCTTGGTGTGGCCCTTGTAAAGCTTTAGGCCCAATTATTGAAGAGATAGCAACAGAATTTGAGGGTAAAGCTGTTGTATGTAAATGTAATGTTGACGATTGCGTTGACTCTCCTAGCGATTATGGTATCAGAAACATCCCAACTGTTATCTTCTTTAAAGACGGTGAGGTAAAAGATAAAGTTGTAGGTTCTACCACTAAAGCCGCTATTGCAGATAAAATTAACGCACTTTTATAATTGACTGATTTATGAAACGATTTTTTCTTATACTGGGTATATTGCTTTGTACCGCATCCTTTGCAAATGCCAAAGGGGGATTTGGTATTAAAGCCGGATTAAATTTCCAATCACTGGATGATATCAGTTTTTCTAATATAAATTATACACTCAACAGAAAAACTGGTTGGAATGCCGGAATTTTATACAAAATCTCACTGCCATTGGGTTTTGCTGTACAACCAGAGCTTATGTACTCACACTCAAGAGGTATAGGAAAAGATTTGTCATCGGGAAATATAGGATTGAACCAAGGTGAATATACAATTGACAATCTTCAATTGCCTGTAGTGGTTCAATGGGGTGTAGATTTGTTCATGTTCAGACCTTACTTGCAGATTGCACCATATATTGGATACACAATTTCATCTAGCTGCTCTATTCAGGGTCTTGACAGCGACAAGAACAAATTCCAATACGGAGTTGGAATAGGTGCAGGTCTTGAAATCTGGAAATTCCAGCTTAGCGGACGTTATTGCTGGGATTTGGGAGAAGTTGGAAAATACTCTTGGACAGATGCCAACAACAATATTATGAGTGCTACTCCAAAAACAAAGGGTTTTGAACTTTCAATTGCAATAATATTCTAAAGAATTGGACTTAAAGTTAGTACATAATGAATTAGGGAATGACTGGACTGAGTACGAACGTACCCTTAGAGATGCTCTAAAGCACCCAAACCAACTTCTTACCCTAATTAACAATTATATCATAAGTAATGCCGGTAAACAACTAAGACCGGCATTATGTATTCTTGTTGCCAAGCTTTGTGGCAACGTTACCAACATAACATATAACTGTGCAGCTGTCTGCGAAATAATTCACACTGCCACACTTTTGCATGATGATGTTGCAGACAATGGTAATGTAAGAAGAGGAAAACCAACTGTAAAGGCTGCATTTACACCAGCTGCATCTGTCCTTACCGGCGATTACTGGCTGGCTCAGGCAATGCACTTGCTTATTGAGAAATGCAATACAGACATACTCTCATATTTTGCCCAAACTATTGGAGAATTGTCAGAAGGAGAGATAATTCAAATGGATAAGGCAGATAAGGCAGACACCACAATGGATGACTATTATGATATAATAGCACGTAAGACAGCCAGCCTTTTTATTGCAGCCGCAAAATCTGGAGCAAATTCTGTTAATGCAGATGCAGAATCAATCAGCAAAGTTGCCCAATACGCATACCATCTGGGACTTGCATTCCAGATGAAAGATGATATATTTGATTACTCGCCAAACCTTGAAACAGGAAAAATTGCAGGTGCAGACCTTAAAGAGAGAAAGATTACACTCCCTTTGCTATGTGCTTTTGCCAACAATCCAATGGCAGAAAAACAGATAAGGGAACTTATTTGTGAAATTGAGAACTCCCCTCTAACGCAGACACAAATATCCGATAAAGAAAAAGCCATTATAAACAAGATCAACGAGTTTGTTGTTGAAAATAATGGAATTGAAGATTCTCAGAAAATTCTTGAAAATCATGTTGCTCTTGCCATTGAAGCACTTGAGGGTTTTAAAGAGTGTTATGCCAAAGAGACATTAATAAGGTTTGCAGAATACGTTGGAACAAGAAAAGTATAATGGCTACAATTATTGAAATAATTGCTGTAGTGCTTGGAATAATTGGAATAATTGGATG
>JAFYMJ010000220.1 GCA_017556665.1 Bacteroidales bacterium | reverse complement strand
CACTTGAACAGATGCAGAATATGCAGAAAATGATGATGATGCCTGCAGATACAACTTTGCTGTCATTATTCAACGTGGAAGAAAAAGAGCTGTTGGATGCATACCTTAAGAAAACTGTTGGGGCTGAGTTGCAGATGTTTTCTGCAATGAAACCCATGACCATAATGGTTACTGTGCAGAACAGGATTCTTATGGATATTATTCCCGACATTGCATCTATGACCGGCATGGACAAATACATGCAGACATTGGCAGCAAGCAAGGAAAAGAGCGTTGGCGGACTTGAAACCATGGATTACCAGATGAATCTCCTTTATGGAAGTTCACTTGAAGAGCAGGCTGATGCCTTGCTGGAGATGGCTCAAAACAGTAACAGCAAAGAGTTGTTGATTGAACTTACTGCTGCGTACAAGTCTCAGAATCTTGATATCTTATGGAATGTATTTAAAGAGCAGATGACCAGTTATGAGTATGACGCTCTTGTATCTGTGCGAAACCAAAATTGGGAAAAGCAGATTGTGGAGCTTCTTCCAGCACAATCCTCATTGTTTATTGTTGGATCAGGACATCTCCCTGGTGAAAAAGGTATGATAAATCTCCTTGAAAAGGCGGGGTACAAAGTTAAGCCGGTGATAAAATAGCCCTCTGTAGTGTTGACATATAATCTTGTTTATAATTTTATCCTTTCTTTATCTTCCTGCAAACCTCCACATACTCTTTGTGGGACAGGTTATTATAGGTTTCTACGGTTACACCTTTACTTTGTAGAGTAGAGACAATTTGAGCATAATCTTTTGGATCCACCATAATAATGCCTAAGAATAATGCTCCCCTTCTTTTTCTTTTCCTGACTATTTCCACAGCATTCACATTCCAGTTAGAAGGGACAGGTAGCCAAAACTTTATATTCCCGATATCTTTATAACATCTTCTGATTCTGATAAAAGGAAGAAAGTAATTCTGCACTGTAATTTTATCCTCGTCCAGAATTATATAGAAATACATTCCAATATATACGTAGTACCATAAAGCCAGTACAAATGGCAACATTATGGCAAAAGCAGCCAAATGAGCCAGATCAAATGTATGTAATAGAGGAAGCAATATATACACACATATCACCGCTAGTGATAGTATGAATATCAATAATGACCCTGAAATTGATAAAAATGAACGAATCAGATTTCTTCCTGTTAAAGATTTACAATTTGAAATAGATAGACATTTGTTCAAATTATTTGGTTGTAAAATTTATTGTGAATACGACAAATTGAAAGCAGCGTTTATTATACAAAAAATAACAGAAATATAATATTGACAATATGAGTGACAATAAGAAAAAGAAAGAAATGAACATACACAAAACAAGTTATTTGATGTATGAAAAAACTAAAAAAGAGTGCATTGAACGAATGAGTGAAGCGATGAATGAAGATGTTTCTAAAAGATGGACTCAGGAAGATATAAATGAAAAAAAGTACAATATTGTCAAGAATTATGATGCTTGCTTT
>JAFYMJ010000219.1 GCA_017556665.1 Bacteroidales bacterium | reverse complement strand
GAAAATTTTCCTTCCATCTGCTTGTGGTGGTAAAGGTAGCTGTGGACAATGTAAATGTAGAGTAATCTCTGGTGGTGGTACAATTCTTCCTACAGAGGTAGGCTTCTTTAACAGAAAACAAATCCTTAACAACTGGAGACTTGGTTGTCAGGTTAAAGTTAAAGAGGATTTGGAGATTGAAGTACCTGAATCAGCACTTAGCGTCAAGAAATGGGAGTGCGAGGTTATCTCTAACAGAAACGTTGCTACATTCATTAAAGAGTTCTGCGTTAAAATTCCAGATGGAGAGACTCTTAACTACCGTTCAGGTGGTTACATTCAAGTTGATGTACCAGCAATTACCATTGACTATAAGAATATAGATGTTGATGAGCAATTCAGAGAAGATTGGGAGAAAATGGGTGTATTCAATCTTAAGATGGTTAACCCTACCCCTACTCTTAGAGCTTATTCAATGGCTACATATCCAGCAGAGGGTAATATCATTAAACTTAACGTAAGAATTGCAACACCTCCATTCGATAGAGCAAAAGGTGGTTTTGTAGACGTTAATCCTGGAATCTGTTCTTCATACATTTACTCACTTAAACCAGGTGATAAAGTTATGATTTCAGGTCCTTACGGTGAGTTCTTTGTTCCAGATAACTGTCCAGATGACCAAGAGTTTGTATTCATTGGTGGTGGTGCAGGTATGGCTCCTATGCGTTCTCACATTATGCATTTGTTCAAGACAGAGAAGACCAGCAGAAAAGTTAACTTCTTCTATGGTGCAAGAAGTCTTAAGGAGGCTTTCTATCTTGAGGATTACGCTCAAATTGAGAAAGAGTTCCCTAACTTCAAATTCCATTTGGCTCTTGACAGACCAGATCCAGAGGCTGATGCAGCTGGCGTTCCTTACGTTGCAGGATTTGTTCATAATGTCCTTTATGAAACATACCTTAAACAACATGAGGCACCAGAGGATATCCTATATCTAATGTGCGGACCTCCTATGATGGCCCAATCTGTAGTTAATCTATTGGATAGCCTTGGAGTTGCTTCTGAGAATATTCTATTTGATAACTTTGGTGGTTAATAAACTGCCTTACAAATAAACAAGAGGGCAACTCAAAAATTATGAGTGCCCTCTTTTTGTAAAAACACTTAACAAATATAATTATGAAACTTCGTTACATTTTAGCCACTGTTGCTCTGGCTCTTGCATACAACGCCAACGCCCAAAACATAGGCGAGCAAGAGCTAATGCAACTAAAAGAGAGTTTTGTTAAAGATGCTCAGACAGTTGCTACACAAAACATCCTTACAAACGACAGAAACATAAAATCAAAAACAAAGAATCATGCACTTGCAGGTTCTTATGACCATTTCTTTAAATACAGAGTGAACGTTAAAGGCATTACAGACCAACAAAGTTCAGGAAGATGCTGGATGTTTACCTCTATGAATGCTCTAAGACCTATAGTTATGGAGAAATACAATGTGTCTAAATTTGATTTCTCGCACAACTACAACTATTTCTGGGATATTTTGGAAAAATCTAATCTTTATCTTGAGAATATGATTAGAACAGCAGATAAAGACATTAATAGCGAGGAGGTTGTATTCTATCTTAAAAGCCCGGTTGACGATGGTGGTGTATGGAATCTTTTCTACAATATTGGAGAGAAATATGGCGTAGTTCCACAAGAGGTTATGCCAGAGACAGAGCACTCAAACAACACCAGCCAAATGATTGGTGTAATTAAGATAAGACTTAAAAAAGCCGGTTGGGATTTAAGAGAGACATACGCAGCAAAATCCAATTTTAAAAAGAATGACAAGAAAGCTAAAGCTGAATTGGAGAATGCCTTAAAAGAGGTTAAAATGGCTGCCCTAAAAGATGTTTACAGAGTATTGGCACTTTGTCTTGGCGAGCCTCCTACAGAATTTACATGGAGATATAAAAACAAAGAGGGCAAAATTGTAAGTGTAAAGACCACCCCTAAGGAGTTCTACAAAAATATTGTTCCTGCAGACTACAATCCTTCGGAGAACATTATGATAATGAACGACCCTACAAGAGAATACTACAAAGTATATGAGATTCAAAACTATAGAAACTCGGTAGAGGGAATCAATTGGGTATATCTTAACCTGCCTAATGAGGAGATTAAAGAGGCTGCCCTAAAATCAATTAAAGACAACACCCCAATGTACGCTTCTTGCGATGTTGGCAAACAAAGCGATACCAAAGCTGGCTATATGGATCCAAACATGTATGATTACAATACATTCCTTGGCATAAACATTAACATGGATAAAAAAGCCAGAATTCTTACACGCTATAGCGGTTCATCTCATGCTATGCTACTTATTGCATGTGATACAGATGAGAATGACAATCCAGTAAAATGGGAGTTTGAGAACAGTTGGGGTGCAGGTTCAGGCAATCATGGCTACATTACCTTCACCGACGAATGGTTCAATGAATATATGTTCCGTATAGTGATAAACAAAAAATACTTAGGCCAAAAAGCAATTGAGGCTGCAAAAACAGAGCCTGTACAATTGCCAGCATGGGACTATATGTTCTAATTGAATTGGCTTGCTATCTGGAAATCTTAAGCCAGGTTATAAAGCCATTATAAGAATTAGCAGTAAAGAAGAGCCACATTATAAGCATTGGAGCTGAATGTGGCTCTTG
>JAFYMJ010000020.1 GCA_017556665.1 Bacteroidales bacterium | reverse complement strand
GTTCAAAAGCGCTCATTATAGAGAGTGCTTTGCCTGGCCCTATCCCTTTGTGTTTCCTTAAATTGTCGTAGGAGAGCATACATAGGTTATTAAGATTGTTGTTGCATTCCAACAGTATGTTGCGGCCAATCTCAATAGCATTGTTTTCTGCTGTTCCACTCCCTATAAGTATTGCCAGAAGTTCTGCATTGCTTAACGCAGCAGCCCCTTTCTCTATGAATTTTTCCCTGGGCCTCTCATCGGATGCCCATTTGTTGATTGAGAGTTTGGTTGTCATAAACATATACAATAAAAAAACTCTCCAAAGTTTGGAGAGTTTTTTATATGTTTTCTGACAAATAGTAAAATTATGCTAATTTGTTTACATATGTAGCAATACCGCTCTTTAGGTTTGCTGCTTTATTCTTGTGAATAATGTTTGTCTTAGCTAATTTGTCTAACATAGCATATACTTTTGGCATTAATGCCTCTGCTGCTGCTTTGTCAGTTGTGTTACGTAATGCTTTAATTGCATTGCGTGTTGTTTTTGCATAATAGCGATTATGCAATCTACGCTTCGCGTTTTGGCGATTGCGTTTTTCTGCTGATGCGTGATTTGCCATTTTATTTATTTTTTAATATTATTAGTAGTCGGTAGGGGAATCGAACCCCTATTGCAAGAATGAAAATCTTGAGTCCTAACCGTTAGACGAACCGACCTTGTCCACTTTGGGACTGCAAAGGTATAAATAAAATTTATTTATGCAAAAATATTTTACTTAGTAAATTCTTTTTTCCACTCAAAGGAGTACAAAATAGATTCAACTTGTCTTATGTATTGGCGTTTGTCGTATCGTGGTGCATATACAAATGCCTCTATAACAATAAGCTCTGTAGGGTTTTCTGGGTTGTAGTGTGTGTGCATTACAAAAGGTCCACCCATAAAATCGTTTTTAACTTCCCATAAACCTCTAATCTCTGCAAATCTTTTGTCTTTATATTTGACCCATGAGATTCCTGGTACAATTTCCTGGCTTGTTGTCATATAACTGTTCTCAAACATGCCGGGTACGTTCTTTTGCATAACATCATTTCTGCATGCTATAAGGTTCTCCAATGTAACAGATGTGCTATCTTTATATGGAAGTTTGTACATCAGGAATCCTTGGTTGATGTATGTTGTTTCGCAAGAGATCCAGATAAAGTCATCTGTTTTTTTCTTTAGGGAGTATCCTTTAGGAAAATATGGAGAGCCACCCAACTGCTCTGCAACAAGCTGTCTTAGTCCTAACTCTTCAAATTTTTTGCAGTTTCTGATAATTCTGTTTCTCTCTGCCTGACCAAATGTGTTGAATATAGTGCTGGTCTTCTCTTTTATAAGTGTAGCTGCAGCTTCTTTGCTTGGCGCGGTAATGTACATTACAAGTTGAGGTGCAGCCCATACATCTTCTACAGAAACAAGCTCAGGCTCCGGAAATTTTTCGGAATCCACCTTTATATATATAATGTTTCTGTGAATCTGGAATATGTTGGTAAAATCTTTCTCGGCAATATTTATTAGTGTGTATGAAGGTTCAACCTGAGGAAGATATGGGTATTCTACAGCCAATACATTCCTAAGCTCCATACCAGGTTCTGTTTCCCAATTAGACTTGTCGGTGACAACAATAATTTCTCCAGCTTTTCCACTTACATTTTGTTTTAAAAGTCTTGATTTGTCTTCTTCTGAACAAGATATAAGTACCAAGGCAAGTACTCCTACCAATAACTTAAGCCCTAATTTTACTTTGTGAGTTGCTTTCATATTGTTTCTAATCTAATTGAATAATCTAATAATGTCGTTTCCAAAAGCAAGTATCATAAGTCCAAACAACAGAATCATACCTACAGTTTGTGCAATCTCAAGGAACTTGTCACTTGGTTTTCTCTTTGTAATCATTTCATACAATGTGAACACAAGGTGTCCACCATCCAAAGCTGGAATTGGAAGGATGTTAAGTACAGCCAGCATTATTGAAAGGAATGCTGTAATGTTCCAGAATCTGAACCAATCCCATGTTGTTGGAAATATTTTACCAATTGCAATAAAACTTCCAACAGATTTATAAGCCTCTGTCTTTGGAGAGAATATAAGTTTAAGTTCTTTTATGTAATTGTCAATTGTAGATACAGCTTTGTTGAATCCTGCTGGAATTGCCTCAAAGAAGCCGTAGGTGTGTCTTGTAATTTTGTAGAAGTCTTCTATGTTGGCATTCACAGTTACTTGAATTCTACCAAGTGTATCGGTAACAAGGGGAACAAGTACCAGCTCATTTGCCCTTGCTACTGTTGCTACAATTGAATCTCCTTTATATTTTGCCAACTCTTTCTGAGCCTGGAAAAACATGTCGCAGTTTGTTCCGTTTATTGCCAGAATCCTATCTTTGGCTTTAAGTCCGCTATTGGCATTTATAGAGGAGTCTGCTATTTCAAGAATTTCAAAAGGTATGCCATAATTGAACATTCCAGGGGTATTCAATATAGATGGAATGTAGACAGGATCTATTGTGATTGTAACAGTATCTGTCCCTCTTAACACTTTTGCATGTTTGGTCTGGTATCTTACCAAATCTACTTGAAGATCTGTAAATTTCTCTGTCTGATGACCGTCAAATGAAAGGATTCTGTCTCCGTTTCTGAATCCAATCTCTTGAGCAAGCTCACTTGCGTAGATACCTGTTGTTACATCGGAATTCTTTACATACTCCTCTCCCCAGTTCATCATTATTCCTGTATATATAATGCAGGCAAGGATAAAGTTGAACAATACACCTCCAAACAATACAAGGAATCTTTGCCATGCCGGTTTTGATCTGTACTCCCATGGTTGAGGTTCTTTGGCCATTGCCTCCTTATCCATAGATTCATCTATCATTCCTGCAATCTTGCAGTAACCTCCAAGGGGAAGCCATCCTATTCCGTACTCGGTATCGCTATTTTTTGGTTTGAATTTAAAAAGTCTGAAACCTGCATCAAAGAACAGGTAGAATTTTTCTACCCTAATTTTAAAAAGTCTGGCAAAGAAAAAGTGTCCAAACTCGTGAACCAGTACCAGTATGCTTAGTGCTAAAACAACTTGTAGAATTCTCAATAAAACATCCATCTGCTTGTATCTCCTTTTATTTTATCAGGCTATTTGCTATTTCCAATGCCTGTGCGTGTGTATTATAAATATCTTCTATTGTTGGTTGGGGTACAAAAGTACATTTTCCCATTGTTTTTTCAATAATATCTGTGATATCTTTAAACTTTATTTTTTCTTTTAGGAATGCTGCAACGGCAGCTTCGTTTGCCCCATTCATTATACAGGCCATATTTCCTCCACTGTTATGGGCATGGTATGCCAGTCTTATAGCAGGGAATCTCTCTTTGTCGGGAGCATAAAAAGTAAGCTCTTTAAGCTGGGCAAAATCTAATCTCTCTGTGTTTAAAGAGATTCTTTGAGGGTATGACAAGGCATATTGGATAGGTACTCTCATATCTGGGGCTCCAAGCTGGGCTTTTAAACATCCGTCGGTGAACTGTACCATGGAGTGTATAATTGATTGAGGGTGTACAACTATCTCTATTTTTTCTGTAGGGAGATTGAAAAGCCATGACGCCTCTATCATCTCAAGACCTTTGTTCATCATACTGGCAGAATCAATGGTAACTTTTGCCCCCATATCCCAATTGGGGTGCTTAAGAGCCTGGGCTTTGGTTGCATTTGCAATCTGTTCCAGACTCCACTCTCTAAAAGGTCCGCCACTGGCTGTAAGTATAATTTTTTCAATCTCTGTGTATTCTCCCTGCAAGCACTGGAAAATTGCCGAGTGCTCTGAATCTACAGGTAAAATTGGAACATTATGTTTACGGGCAAGTGATGTTACAATGCTTCCTGCTGCAACAAGTGTCTCTTTATTTGCCAGTGCGATTGCCTTGCCTGCTTTAATTGCACTTATAGTTGGCTCCAAACCACTGAAACCTACCATAGATGCCACTACTATATCTATATCCTGGGCCTGTACAAGGCTGTTTGCAGATTCAATGCCGGCAAAAACTTTAATATAGTGACTGTCTAAAGCGTCAAAAACTTTCTGGTACAGCTCTTTATTGCAAATTACAACATTGTTTGGCTTGAATTTAATAGCCTGCTCAATAAGTAAATCTGCATTGTTGTTGGCTGTAAGCAATTCAACCTCAAACAAATCGGGATGTTGTGCTATTACATCCAGTGCTTGTGTGCCAATTGAGCCGGTTGAGCCTAATATTGCTATGCGTCTTTTGTTATTCTCCATTAAAATGCTAGAATTTAATGTAATCTACAGGGTTTATAGGTAATCCGTTGTGCCATAGTTCAAAGTGAAGCAGAGGTTGGTTTGTTAACGTACCTGTACTGCCTGCAAGGGCAATAGGGGTTCCTGCCTCAACCACATCTCCCACTTCTTTAAGAAGTTTTGAATTATGCTTGTACAGCGATATTAAATTGTTGCTGTGCTGGATTCCAATAAAGTAACCCTCCTGGTCGCTGAAGTCTGCTACAAAAACTGTTCCGCCCAATATTGCGGAAACTGTAGAATTTGCCTCAGCCGATATATTTATGAACAATCTGTTTGCGTTAGGTGAGAACTCGTGGGTGACAACACCTTTGATTGGGGTATAGAAGTGCATCCCTTCAATCTGTTCAATCCTTTGTTTGGAGGAGGTTATGTTGAACTGCTCCTCTTTCATTACAGCAGCTCTAAGGATTGAGTCTGATTTGGCATAACTCTCTTTTAGCGAGTCTATAGTTGTTCCTTTGTTATCTTTAAGGTTTATTATACTGTCTATTTGTAAAGGTGTGCTTCCCGATACAATTTTTTGAATGTTGGCAAGCTGAATTCTCCACAAGTCTATCTCGTTCTTTAAAGAATCAACCTTTATGGTATTCTCTACAATCTCTCTTCTGCTCTCTGTGGTTGGATAGCCTGGAATGAAAGTCTTTAAAGAGGTAAACGATATCAGTGCAATTACAGAAACAATAATTGCCGCAATTATTGTAATTATGGATAAAATTAAAGCTACTCCGTTGGATCTGAATACAAACAGCTCTTCGTGAGAAGTGTCATTAAAGATGGCAAATCTGTATTTGCTCCTTAATTTGTTGTTATTTTCACTGTTCCTTTTTGCCATAATATTTTTAAAAAACTACCTTTGCATTATGGATAGAATTATTGGAATTGACTATGGCAAAAAAAGAGTGGGAGTTGCGGTAAGCGACCCTCTTGGAATTTTTGCCTCAGCCCTTGAAACTGTTCCGTCTGCAAATATAATTGAATATCTTAAAACTTACACGCAAAACAATAAAGTGGAGAGGTTTGTTGTAGGATATCCAATGAATCTTAACGGAAAGCCTGCAGAGTGTGCACAGTATGTGGATATATTTTTAAAGCATTTGGCTAAACATTTTCCTAACATCCCAGTTTCATTGGAAGATGAGAGGTTTACATCGCAGATAGCAATGAAAGCCATGATTGCTGGAGGGGTTAAAAAGATGGACAGACGAGAGAAGGGTGCAGTAGATAAAGTGAGTGCTGCCATAATTCTACAGTCATATTTGGATAAAGGAAGATTTTAAAACTATGATACTACCAATTTATATTTACGGAACAGATGTGTTAAGGGCTGTAGCTGAGCCTATTGATGTTAATACATATCCTAATTTACAGGAACTTATAGATAATATGCAAGAGACAATGGAGAGTGCTGACGGTGTTGGTATAGCTGCACCTCAGGTTGGCAAATCCATTCAGTTGCTAATTGTAGACGGTGCTCCTTTTGGAGAGGATGACCCAGAGCTTGCAGCTTTCAGAAGGGTTATGATAAACCCTCAAGTCTTGGAGGAGAGCCAGGAGACAGCAGAGTATAACGAGGGGTGCTTGAGTGTACCAAATATACATGCTGACATTACACGCCCAGCCAAAATCAAGGTAAAATATCTTGATAGAGAGGGTAAGGAAATTGTAGAGGAGTTTGATGGTTTTGCGTGCAGAATGGTTCAACATGAGATGGACCATCTTATTGGAAAGATGTTTGTGGATAGAGCTACTCCAATCAGAAAGAAAATGATTTCAGCAAAACTTAACAATATTGCCAATGGTAAGGTACATCCTCACTACAAATGTGTAAAGAAACTTATTAAAAAGAAATAATCATGGGTGCATTTCACGCATACGATATCAGAGGTATTTACAATAAAGACTTTGATAAACATATTGTATACAAGGTTGGATATTTTTTGCCTCAACTTTTGAATACAGATACTGTATTGGTTGGAAGGGATGTAAGGGAGTCGTCGGATGAGATAAGGGAGTATTTGCTTAAAGGTATTACTGATGCGGGTGCAAATGTTGTTGATATGGGGCTTTCTACAACTCCTATGGTGTATTGGGCTACTGCAAAATATGGATATAAGGCATCTGTGCAGATAACAGCATCGCATAACCCAAGGGAGTATAATGGATTGAAAGTTTCAAGAGAGAATGCATTGCCAGTAGGTCTGGATACCGGTTTGGGTGAGATAAAGGAGTGGATAGAATCTGGCAGGGAGTGTGTTGTTTCAGACAAAAAAGGATCTGTTACCACTGTTGACTATAAGGAAGAGTACATAAAATTCCAGTTGAAATATAAAGGTGATTACTCAAATCTTAGAATTGGAGTTGATATATCAAACGGAATGGCAGGATTGCTTGTTAAGGATATTCTTGGAGAGGCCAAAGAGGATTCTTTGTATTATATTTTTGATGACTTGGATGGAACTTTCCCAAATCATGAGGCAAATCCGCTAATCCCAGAGAATACCAAAGATTTGAGAAATCTTGTCGCCGACAAAAAATGTGACATTGGTGTAATATATGACGGGGATGCAGACAGAGTAATGTTTGTTGATGAGAACAGCAGATTCATCTCTCCAGATTTGATGATTGCACTAATGGGGCACTATTGGTTGGGAGAGAGAGGCTTAAAAGGAAAAGTTATACAGGATATCAGAAGCTCTAAAGCAGTAGGGGAGTATCTTGCCCCTATGGGTGGAGAGATGTACACTTGGAAAGTGGGAAGAGCTTTTGCTGCACATAAATTGCGTGAGATTGACGGCGTATATGGTGGCGAACTTGCAGGACATTATTACTTTAAGGAGTTCTTCTATTCAGACAGTGGAATAATGGCTTCTCTTATTATTTTGGGCATTGTTGCAAAATTAAAGGCTAAGGGTGTTAAGTTGTCTGAGGCAATTGCAAAGATTGAGAAGTATAAGAACTCTGGAGAGATTAATTTTAAGATTGAGCGCAAGAGGGAAGCTATGGATGCAGTAAGGGAGTATTTTACATCTACAGAAACCCCAACAGCTTCTATGGATTTTGATGGATATAGAGTTGAGTTCCCTCAGTGGTGGTTCAATATAAGGCCATCAAATACAGAACCTTATCTAAGATTTTTGGCAGAAGCTACAACAGATGAACTGTTGAATGAAAAAGTAGCCAAGGTTAGAGAGATAGTTGATCAGTTTGCATAAACACAGAGGGTGACAAGGTCACTCTCTTTTGCTTTCATATACCCAACTTCACATCCACAGACAAGGTCTGAAAAATGGCCTTAGGTATGGCTAGCAATC
>JAFYMJ010000218.1 GCA_017556665.1 Bacteroidales bacterium | reverse complement strand
GAAAAGATATAGAGCAGATGTTCTTTTGGAGGAGTACATTGCCAAATTGGAGGAGAAAATAAACAAAGATGTAGAGAAAGGAAGAAAGAAATTTGGTGACTCTTTTGATGAGGCTCAGTTTAAAGCTACAAACCCTAACGTTCTAAGAAATGCCAAAAAGATTGATGAGTGCAGAACAAGAATGGTTGAGGCACTTAATGCAAACGATTTGGATGCTCTAAAACAACTTATCTTGGACTGTGAGATTGTTTGCCCTATATCGGGAACAAAAAACTGGACAGATGTAAGACAATTCAACCTTATGTTCAGCACCCAATTGGGTAGCGTGTCTGGCGAGGCAGGTACAATCTACTTAAGACCAGAGACTGCACAAGGTATCTTTGTAAACTACCTTAATGTACAAAAGACAGGTAGAATGAAAATCCCATTTGGTATTGCACAAATTGGTAAAGCATTCAGAAATGAGATTGTTGCAAGACAGTTCATTTTTAGAATGAGAGAGTTTGAGCAAATGGAGATGCAATTCTTTGTAAAACCAGGCGAGGAACTTACTTGGTTTGCAAAATGGAAAGAGACCCGTCTAAAATGGCATAAAGCAATTGGAATGGGAGAGGAGAACTACAGATACCACGACCATGACAAACTTGCTCACTATGCAAACGCAGCTACAGATATTGAGTTCAACTTCCCATTCGGCTTTAAAGAGCTTGAGGGGATCCACTCAAGAACAAACTTTGACTTGGGCAGACACCAGGAGTTCTCTGGCAAGAAACTTCAATACTTTGATCCTGAGCTTAACGAGAGCTACGTTCCATATGTAATTGAGACCTCTATTGGTTTGGACAGAACAGTTCTTGCAATCCTTTCAAATGCATACAGAGAGGAGAAATTAGAGAATGGAGAAGAGAGAGTAGTAATGAAAATTCATCCGGCATTGGCTCCAGTTAAAGTTGCAGTGTTGCCTCTTGTTAAGAAAGACGGACTTCCAGAGCTTGCAAGAGAGATTATGGCAAAACTTAAACTTGATTTCAATTGCCAATACGATGAGAAAGACTCAATTGGTAAACGTTACCGCAGACAAGATGCAATTGGTACTCCATTGTGCGTAACAATTGACCACGACAGCTTACAAGACAACTGCGTTACATTAAGAGACAGAGACACAATGACCCAAGAGAGAATTCCAATCTCTGAGCTATTCCAAAGAGTAGACGAGAAAGTGAATATGAGATCATTGTTAAGCCAATTGGTGTAGCAGATTACAACAGTAACTTAAGGTGGCCGTAAGGTCACCTTTTTTATTTGATACTTTTAACTAAATTTGCTATTACAAGTCTAAATACAATAGAATTAATTTAAACAGATATATTATGGTAAAGAGGTTATTTTTAATGTTGCTTGCAGCAGGTTCCTTAACCTTTGCACAGGCACAAGAGGCCAGATTGTTGCGTTTCCCTTCTACAAACGGAAACGAGATAGTATTCTCCTATGCTGGAGATTTGTATAAAGCCCCATTGTCAGGAGGAGAGGCACAGCGTCTAACATCCCATATAGGATATGAAATGTTTGCCCGTTTTTCTCCCGACGGAAAATCAATTGCCTTTACAGGCCAGTATGATGGCAATACAGAGGTGTTCCTAATTCCAACAGAGGGAGGAGAACCTCTAAGACTAACCTATACATCTACAAACAGCAGGGATGATTTGGGTGACAGAATGGGCCCTAACAATATGGTGCTAACCTGGAGCAGAGATGGAAAACACATTGTTTACAGAAACAGAATAAGCGATGGCTTTTCCGGTAAATTATGGACCGTATCAAAAGAAGGCGGTATGCCGGAGCAAATTCCCCTTCCAGAGGGTGGATTCTGCAGTTATTCCCCAGACGGCAAAAAGTTGGCATACAACAGAACAATGCGCGAGTTCCGTACCTGGAAATACTATAAAGGTGGTATGGCAGACGATATATGGATATATAACCCATCTGCCAAAAAGGTAGAGAACATTACAAACAATGTATCACAGGACATTATCCCAATGTGGATAGGAGAAGAGATTTTCTTTATATCAGACAGGGATATGACAATGAACCTGTTTGTTTACAACACTAAAACAAAAAAGACAGAAAAAGTTACCAATTACTCAGACTATGATATCAAGTTCCCAAGCAGTAACGGAACAATCATAGTTTATGAGCAAGGTGGTTATCTGCACAAGTTTGATCCAAAAACAAGAAAGGCAGAAAAGATTACCATTACCCTGCAGGCAGACAACAACCAGGCAAGGGCACATATGAAAGATGTCTCAAAAAGGGCAAGCTCTAGAGATGTAACAGTTAATGCAGATGGAAGCGCTGTTTCTGTAGTGGCAAGAGGAGAGGTGTTTAGAGTTCCAACCACACAAGGAGTAGTAAAGAACATTACCCGCACACCAGGTGCAAATGAGAGAGGTGCTGTTTATAGTCCCGATGGAAAATATATAGCATATATAAGCGACAAAACTGGCGAGACAGAGGTTTACCTGCAAGGGACAACAGGGGAGCCTATGCAGCTTACAAGCGGTAATGACACATATATCCGCAGACTTATGTGGAGCCCAGACAGCAAGAAACTGTTCTATACAGACAGAAAGAACAGACTTGTAGAGCTTACAATTGATACAAAAGGCAAAAGAGTGGTAATGACAAATCCAGAGGGGGAGTTCAGAACAGTAAACTTCTCCCCTTGCAGCAAATGGATTACATATACAAAAGGGGCCAAAAATGATATGAGTGTTGTGTATGTTTATAACCTTGAGACAAATAAAGAGTATCCGGTAACAGAGAAATGGTACAACTCATCTTCTCCAGCGTTCAGTTCAGACGGAAAATATCTTGTCTTTACCAGTGCAAGAGACTTTAACCCAATGTACGGACAGTTGGAGTGGAACCATATCTACACAAACATGAATGGTGTATATATGGCAATGCTTGCCAAAAACACTCCGTCACCACTTCTTCCAGGAGAGAAGAAAGAGGAGAGAAAAGCTCCTAAACCAGGAGAAAAGAAAGGTGCTTCAGGTGAAAAGGCCCAATCACAGCAGGTTGCAACAGTTATAGATCCAGAGGGAATTTTTGAAAGAATTGTAAAACTTCCTTTACCAACAGGAAGATACTTTAATATGTTCTGCGATGGCAAGAAAATCTATTACTCAAGCGGAAGAGGTACAAAAGCATTTGATTTGAGCAAACAAAAAGAGGAGTCTGTATCTGACGATGCTTCTTTGGTAAGCTACACAATGGGAGCAAAGAAAGCAATCTTTGCAAAGAGAAATGAGGTTTATGTGTGCGATTTCCCTGCTGCAAGGGTGCAAACCAGAGAGAAAGTAGATATAAGCAACCTTATTGCCCCTATAGATTACACTAAGGAGTGGGCACAAATCTATGACGAGGTGTGGAGAGCTTATAGAGACGGTTTCTATCTGGAGAATATGCATGGAATAGACTGGAAGGCAATTAAAGAGAAATATGCAGTAATGCTCCCACACGTTAAAACAAGACTTGACCTTAACTACGTAATAGGAGAGATGATAGGTGAGGTTGCTTGTGGCCACGCATATATAAACCCAGGTGAAATGCCAAAACCAGAACGAATCCCAATGGGATTGCTTGGAGCAGAGATTAGCAAAGACAAGAGCGGCTACTATAGAATAGACAAAATTATCCCAGGTGCGCCATACAGCAAGAGTCTGCGTTCACCACTTTCTGAGCCAGGTGTAAAAGTTAAAGAGGGAGATTATATTGTAGCCATTGACGGAATCTCTACAAACACCGTAGATAACATCTACAAACTGTTGGTAGGCAAAGCAAATGTCCTTACAGAACTTACAGTAAACTCAAAAGCAACCTTAGACGGAGCACATAATGTAGTAATAAGCCCTATAGACAATGAGGCACCTTTATACCACTATAATTGGGTACAGAACAACATTAAGAAAGTAGAAGAGGCAACAAATGGCAGAGTAGGATATATCTACATTCCAGATATG